>CALMWM010000062.1 GCA_937873435.1 uncultured Gallionellaceae bacterium | reverse complement strand
CGTACAATTCTCGGGGATGATGATTTCGAGAAGCTTCATTTAGATAAAGCTGCAGGTGGAAATCTTCGTGTTGATCTGAGAATATTTTTTGATCGTGCTACCACGGAAGGTGGGCAACGAACATTAAACAACATTGCGCGAGCCCTTAGGCATACAGATCTTGACGATGAGCATGTTCGCTTGGATATTCCAGGCGTCGGCAGTGTGAAGGGTTCGGAGCTAAAACTTTCTCAGCCAATCTCAGTCCAAACAAGCAATGGAGTCGTCAATCCTGACCTAGTGTTCCCCCTGATGGCGCAATGGATTCGTGATCTGATTCAAAATAGACTAATCGACGATGCTTAATTGGTTGCAGACCATTTGGCGATTTGCCCTCGTTGCACTTTTTGTGACCATTGCCCTTGTATTAACTTACTTGGTGTTTGAGCTTGCGGGCGCGAAGAAAATTATCGAGTGGTCAAGGGGAATCGGATTTTTCGCATTCGGTCTTGCAATTTGGGTAGGGATGATCGTGAAGCTGTCAGATTCTGGCAAGTCAGATTTTTTACCAGAGTGGGAACGTATTGCATTTGGTAAGGCCGTAGCAAACCTTAGAGCTCAAATCTGGGCCTGTTTTTTCTTCACGATTTTTTCTTCTACGGTTGGTGTTTGTGCTGGAGTTTTTTCTGAAACACCTTATCAAGATGGTGTTGCTATATTTGTTCTTTTTCTTACATTTACGACATTGGGTACATTGCTGTTCATTCCCGTCTTTTGGGGAAGGATTGCTGCGTCGATTCGATATCTGACTGTTAGGGAGAATGAGGAAAAAGCACGGACGGAAGAAGTGGCTGCCCTAGTTAAGGCAATGGAAACTCCATATGTGCCGCCGCCGGAATTTCGCGGCTATGGATGTTCCCAATAAGTTTTTTGAAAATCAATTGAGGTCAGCCCCGCCCCAACACGCCCGCTACGCCGCTTTCTTGAGATCGACCTTGATGTCGATTTCATCGAACGGTGCGACCAGCAGTCCCTTTTCTCGTTGCAGCAAACCGAGTTCTTCGAGCGCCTTGACGTCGGTGTGAACGTTTTTGTAGTTCCTGCTGATCTGCTGGCTCAACTGGTGGATGTTCAGTCCTTCGTGCTGGGCGACATAGCGCAGCAGTTCCAGTCTTTTATCGGTAATCGCGGCGAACAGTTCGGAGGGTGAACCGAAGCCGATGGAGGGGGTGATGGCTTCACCTGCTTCGGCCTTGCGCCAAGTATGGGCAAAATCTTGCAACGCCTGTTCCGGCGTCGTGATGACTATTTCTACCCTGTTCATGTTTCCCACCTCCAGCCCGCCAAGCGGGCGCAATCGTTTTTGAAATCGTTGATCAACGCCGGCAGGCTGATGAAAACATAGGTTTCTTCAGCCTCGCCATAATGCCGGTGATCGCCCTTGCCGGTTTCGTTGTCGTAGCGAACCAGACACCGGCCGGATCGTCCGCAGTAAAGACGATATTTGAGTCCGTGCGGCCTATCCGCCGTTGCCTTGGGCAACGACCACACCACCATTTCGATATGGATGTCGCCCTGTCTTAACTGCCGGCGAAAAAGCTGCATCGCTTTCATTGTGGCCTATCGTACCATAACGCGATTTCAAGCGGCTACAAGCAGCGTGCCAATATTTCCCCCACTTCCTCGTCGTTCAGGATCAGCGGGTTGGTTTTCATGCTGTTGCCGCGGCAGCGGGCTACCAATGCGGGGAAATCGCGTTCCTCCACGCCGTAGGCGGCAAGGCCGGGAATGGCGAGGCTGGCGCTCCATTCCTTGAGGAGATGCACCAGGAAACCCCGTGCGCCGTCATCGTCGATGTGGCTCTTGCCGCGCAGCAGGCGCCCTGCTCGGGCGTATTTGGCCAGGGCGGGGCTGTCGGGCTGACGTTGTTCCAGCGCGCGGATGTTGACCTCGGTCGCCACTGCGACGGTGGCGCCGCAAGCCACGCCGTGGGGAATCGGGAAGAACGCGCCGAGCGGTGCGGCGAGGCCGTGCACCACGCCGAGGCCGACTTGCGCCAGGGTGATCCCCGACAGCAGCGCGGCATAGGCCATCCCGGCGCGCCCGTCGGCAGCGTTGGGGTTGCCGGCGTGCCAATCCAGCAGGCCGTCGCGCACGTAGGCCAGGCCGTCCAGCGCCAGCGCGTCGGTCAGCGGGTTGGCCTTGGTCGAGACGTAGGATTCGAGTAATTGGGTCAAGGCATCCATGCCGTTGGCGGCGATCAGGTCGGGCGGGCAACTGGCCAGCAGGTCGGGATCGAGCACCGCATATTTAGCCACCAGCTGGTCGTCGCGGAAGGATTTTTTGAAGCCGTCCGGGCCGTGCATACTCAGCACCGCGTTCTTGGTGGCCTCGGAACCGGTACCGGCGGTGGTCGGCACCGCGATGAAGGGCAGTGACGGGCCGGCGTAGGGAATTTCCGGCCCCACGCCTTCGAGGTGGTCCATCACCGAATTGCCGTGCGGCAACAGCCCGGCAATCGCCTTCGCCGCATCCAGCACGCTGCCGCCGCCGATGCCCAGCACGACTTCGATGCCGGCATGACGGTAGACGCGCACGGCCTGATCGATCAATTGCGGCGAGGGTTCTTCCTTGACGACCATGTCTTCCCACGACAGCCCGCGCCCTTTCATGCCGTCGAGCAAGCCCTGCCACTGCACCGTGGCGCGCAATGCCCGCCCGCCGGTCACGACCAGCACGCGGCTACCGAACGTTTTCAGGAGCTCCGGCACTTGCTTGAGGCTGCCCGCACCGAACACGATGCGCGGCAATACGCCAACGGAAAAGGGAGAAATCATGCTGGTCACTCGCCGATCAGGTGCAGCAGCACGGTACGCTGGCCGGGCCGCAGTTTGTATTCGTAAAGGAAAATCCCCTGCCAGTTGCCGAGTTCCGGGGCGCCGTTGCGCACCGGGATACCCAGCGAAGTCGGGGTGAGCGCGGCGCGCACATGAGCCGGCATGTCGTCCACGCCCTCGTTGGCATGTTCGAACATCGGCAAGCCGTCCGGCACCAGCCGCGCGAAAAAACGTTCGAGATCGTGCTGCACCACCGGGTCGGCATTCTCCTGTATCAGCAGGCCGGCCGAGGTGTGCTGGACGAAGAGCGTCAGCAGCCCTTCCCTGATCTCGCTCATGCCCACCCACAGCCGCACCTGGTCGGTGAATTCGACCATGCCGCGTCCGGGCGTGGAAATATGCAGGGTGTGTATGAATTGGCGCATATTGAAATATCGTCCAAAGATGGGGAACGCCAGTTTACAATGTTCCAACATCCGGCGTCATCGATGCCAAAAACTTTCCTGGAAAACGCTGAGGAAGGCCGACATGAACTCATTCTGGCTCTCCCCCATCATCGATAAACCCGTGTGAATAACCGCTCGCCCACTATTTCCATCCATTCAGGCAGCAGCTGTCA
>CALMWM010000061.1 GCA_937873435.1 uncultured Gallionellaceae bacterium | reverse complement strand
CGAGGCGCTCGACACCACAGAACTGAGGGTGCGCGCCGCCTGCGGCGGGATTGGTTCGTGCGGGGCGTGCGTGGTGCGCCTGCTTGCCGGCGAGGCAAATCCCCATACCCTGGCGGAGTACAGCAAACTTACCCCGGATCAGCGCAACCAGGGCTTGCGCCTGGCCTGCCAGTTGCGCCTCAAGGGCGACGGAGAAATCCGCCTCGACGATCCGGCGCCGCCATCCCCGTGGAAAAGCATTGCGCCCGAGAACCTGACGCCTGCTCCCTGCCGGATGCCGGAACTGGAAAAGCATATCTACGGGGTGGCGGTCGATCTCGGCACCACCCACATCCGCGTGGCGCTTTGGGAGCGCAAGCATGGACGGCGCATTGCCACACGCCACGGCCCCAACCCGCAAAACATTTTCGGCGCCGATGTGCTGAACCGGCTCGATGCCGCCCTCTCCAAACCGGAGCGTGCCCGCGAAATTTCGCAAATGGCCAGAGACGCCATCGTCCAGGCGGTACGCGACATCCTGGCGCGCGACGCCGGCGAAGTGACCCCGATGATGGCGGAGATCGGGCAACTCATGATCGTCGGCAATACCGCCATGCTTGCCCTGCTCACCGGACACGGTAGTGAAACGCTGATCGACCCGCACAATTGGCAGCTACCTGTCGACTGCACCCCGCGTGACGCCGCCGCTTGGCAGGCGCAGTGGCACATGCCCCATGCCCGCATCGCGCTGCCCGCTCCGGTGGCCGGGTTCATCGGTTCCGACCTGCTCGCCGATCTGCTCGCCACCCGCCTGACCCAAGGGCCGCCCGGTTCCATGCTGCTGGATGTCGGCACCAACACCGAGATTGCGCTCTGGGACGGGCAGCGTTTGCACCTGACTTCGGTTCCCGGAGGGCCGGCCTTCGAGGGGGGAGGCATCAGCCACGGCATGTCCGCCGAAGCCGGTGCGATCAGCAAGGTCGGCTTCAATGCCGGGTTGGCGCAGTTCGAGTGTGAAGTCATCGGCGGCGACAACGCGCGGGGATTTTGCGGCTCCGGGCTGGCCGATGCCGTCGCCGTGTTGCTGGAGGCGGGAACTCTCAAACCGTCGGGTCGCTTCGCAACGTCCCCCGGCAGCAGAGGATTTGAACTGCTGGCAGGCAATCCGCGCAGCGCTATCACCGCCGGAGACGTGGATGCCTTTCAGCGCGCCAAGGCGGCCACGGCAGCGGCCATGGAAGAACTGCTCGGCATCGCCGGAATGGATTGGGGCGAGATCCGGCGCTTATGCGTCTGCGGCGCCTTCGGGCGCCACCTGGATATCGGCCATGCCCAAAAAGTGGGACTGCTGCCGTCGATCTCCCCGGACAGGATAGAACTCTTCGCCGACGCCACCCTGGCCGGCTGCGAGCACGCTTTGCTGTGCAGCGACGGCGAAGAACAGTTTGCCGAATTGACGAAAACGGCCACTTCGGTCAATCTATCCTACAGTGAAAAATACGATGATCGTTACATTGACCATCTGCGCCTGAAACCCATCCCCCCGACTTGCCGAGGAGCAAGCTAACATGCTCGACGCCATTATCAAGGCCTACAAGGAAGCGGTATTCGAAACCGACAAGGAAGCCGCCTTCGAGATCGTGAATCGTGCCTTGACCGAAGGCATTACGGCGGAGGAGATCGTTTTCAAGGTGGTGATCCCGGCGGTGGAAGAAATGATGTCGCTGATCGTCAAGGACCCGGACGCCAATCTGGCGCAACACTTCATGACCGCGCAGATCGCCGCGGAAGTCACCGAAAAAATGCTGGAAAAATTCCAGCACCCGCCGGAAATCATCGGACGGGTGGTGATAGGAACCGCCTATGGCGACTTGCATTCTCTCGGCAAGCGCATTGTGATGGGCTGCCTCAAGGCGCTGATGGTAGAGGTAGTCGACTTGGGGGTGAATGTCCCGGCCGAGCGCTTCGTTGACGAAGCGCTTGCCCACGATGCCCAGGTCATTGCCATCTCGGCGATGATGGTGCACTCCGCCAACGGAGAAAACGGCTGCCGCAAGGTGCGCCAGATCTTGCAGGAACGCGGCTTGGAGGCGCGCTTGCGGATCGTGGTGGGCGGTGCACCCTACCGTTTCGACTCCAACCTGTACAAGTCGGTGGGTGCCGATGCCTGGGCCGGCGACGGGGTGAGCGCCGGCAAGGTCATCGTCGACCTGATCCACGAAGTGAAAAAATCATGACGCCGCTGGAGATTCTCGCCGCCGCCATAAACGGCCAGCCCGCCCCGCGCATCCCGGTGTTCTGCAACCTGCTCGACCAAGGCGCGCGCGAGTTGGGCATGTCGCAGAAGGAATACTATTCCAGGGGCGAGAACGTTGCCGAAGGGCAGTTGCGGATGCGTGCCCGCTACGGCTACGACAATGTCTGGAGCCTGTTCTACGTCGGCAAGGAAGTCGAGTTGCTGGGGTGCCGGGAAATTCTCTTTGATGACAACGGCTCGCCCAACGTGGCGGATTTTGTCATCAAGAGCTACGACGACATCGCCAAACTGGAAATACCCGACGATCTGACTGCCCACCCGGCTTGGGCGGAAACCGCGAAGTGCCTCAAAATACTCAAGGACGAGGTGGGCGCCACCCACTCCCTCTGCGCTTACCTCACCGCTTCGTCTACGCTGCCCGCGCTGCTGATGGGCATGGAAAAGTGGATGGAGCTGCTGATGATGGGGCCGGCCGATGTGCGCGACGAACTGCTGCGCAAATGTTCGGATTTCTACCATAAGGAAGTGGCAGCCTTCCGCGCCGCGGGTGCCAACGTGCTGGTGTATTCCACGCCTTTCGGCTCGACTTCCTTCGTCGGGATGAAACGCTTCCAGACATTTTCCCTGCCGTGGATGAAGCGCGACCTTGAGCCGGGCGGCGTGAATAATATCGTCTATTACTGCGGCATGGCGCCGTTCAACAACGTCATCGACCAGGTGCGCAAGGAACTGGGCATCGGCGTCTATTACCTCAGCCCGATGGCCGACCTGGCCGAGGCCAAGGCCATCGTCGGCCAGCAGGGGCTGACCTGCGGGGTCATCGACGACATCAAGATGATCCACTGGACGCCCGAGGAAACCCGCGCCGAGGTCAAGCGCCTATGCGAAATCGGCAAACCCGGCGGGCATTTCCTCTTCGGCACCGGGGTGATGCCGCTATCCATCCCCGAGGCCAACATCCACGCCATGCTCGAAGCCGCGTTCGAATATGGGAGTTACGCATGAATACCCCATTGCCCCCCCTTGTTGCAGCGGAAAAGCCCATGGTAATGGTGGGCTGCGGCATCCTCCACAAGGAAGTGGACCTGCTGATCAAGAAAAACGGCTGGAACATGGAAACCCAGTTCCTGGTTTCCTCGCTGCATAATTATTTCGACAAGCTGTATGCCCAACTCGACGCAACGCTGGATTTCGACGACAAGAAGGGACGGGAGACCATCGTCTTCTACGGCAGCTGCCATCCGCGCATGGACGACATCCTGGAAAAGCACCACACCCTGCGCACCCACGGCCAGAACTGCATCGTCATGCTGCTGGGCTACGAGCGTTTCATGGATGAGCTGGCGCAAGGAGCCTATTTCCTGCTGGAAGACTGGGCGCTGACCTGGGAGCCGATGATTATCGAATGCTTCGGCAAGAACCTTGCGGTAATCCGGGAAATTTTCCACAGCAGCCACAAGAAAATGATCGCCATCCGCACCCCCTGTTCCACCGACTTCACAAGCGCCGCCGAAGCAGCGGCACGTTTTGTCGACCTGCCATTGGAATGGATGCAGGTATCCCTCGACCACCTGGAATCGGTATTAGCCGATGCCATCGCCAGAAAGCAGCAGCCCCAATCGTGATGCCGGACTCTCCCTGCAACGCCGAACTCGAAAAGCTGAAAGCGCGCAACCGCAAACTCGCGGAAGAAAAAGCCAGTCTTCACCTGGTCGTCAGCCTGATCGAACGCCTGAATCCCCTTTCCGGGCTGGAAGACATGGTGCGTGCGATGATCTACAGCGTCGTGGAATCGATAGGCGGCACCAACATCAAGCTGTATTACTGGATCGAGGAGGAATTGCACTACATCGATTTCCTCGGCGGCAACAAAATACTGGAAACCATAGATGACGTTATGGTGCACGAGGTCGCCCTACACCATGAATTCGTCGAATGCTCGACCCCCTCGGACGACGCCCTGCTGCGCGGAGAAATCGTTCCCGGCGTCTGGACATGGGTCTTCCCGCTGCTGGTAGGGCAGGAACTGATCGGCGTCGTCAAGCTGGAAAACCTGCACTTGCAGGGTGCCTCGCTACGCAATTATCTGCCGATCTTCTTCAGCCATGCCGCGCTGATTCTCAGCAATGAAATCCGCAGCTTCTTGAGGCGCCGAACCGAAGAAGCGCTGCACGCCAAAACCGAAGAACTGGACAGCTACTTCAACAATGCGCTGGATTTATTCTGTATCGCCGACACCCAGGGCTATTTCCACAAGCTCAACCCGGAATGGGAACACACGTTGGGATATTCCCGGGCCGATCTGGAAGGACACCGCTTTCTCGATTTCGTCCACCCCGACGATTTGCAGGCCACCCTGGATGCGATATCGATGCTAAGCGCACAAAACCCCGTCACCCATTTCGCCAATCGCTATCG
>CALMWM010000060.1 GCA_937873435.1 uncultured Gallionellaceae bacterium | reverse complement strand
TCAATTCCGTCGAATTCACTACCATGGGAATAATACAAGGAGCGGCCTTGGCCGCGATAGCCTCCAATCGCGGCCAAGGCCGCTCCTACAGGCGAGGACGCAATTTTCACGAAACGCTAAGGAAATAGGCATCATGCGAAAGATTCTAACGATATTCCTATGCGCCATTTTTCTGGCTTTGCCAGTTCTTGCGGATAATGCCGCCAAGCCAGAACCAGCAAAGCCTGCCTCGACTATTAACCCGCCTGCGTCAGCAGAACTGAATTTCGCAACGGAGCTTAAACTCCAGCAGCAAAAACTCGACTTTTTCAAGGAACGCTTGGAATTGCAGGACAAGCGCATCAGCGATCTAGGTATCATCATCGGACTATTCGGCGCATTGATTACTGCCGTCGTGGTGCTGTTCAGCTTTAGATCAGTCAAGGAAGCGGTGCAGGCGGCCAAGGACGAAGCGCGCAAGGAAATCGAACAAGAGGCCGGAAAGGTCATCGGAGCATGGCTGGACGAAGAAGGAAAACGACGTGTCGATGAATTGCTGAAACCGGAAATTGAAGCGGCTATAACGAAAGTCCATGAAGCTGCATCGCCTGTTATTGGCGAACTTGCGCAAGAAACAAAAACCGCCCGCGAACTCAATCAGCGCCATGAACAACTTATGGCAGAAATTCCCCAGCAATTACAAACGCTCACACAAGAACAGAAAAAAGCAGTCGATGAAGCAGCCGTACAACTCGAATCCAAGGCGCGCGTGACCTATCAGTTCGAAGATTGGTTGACCTTGGGTATCAAGGCCTATCAGGAAGGCAAATTCGAGATTGCCACAGAAAACTTCGGGAAAGCGGCAGGGGTAGCCGAAAAACCAGAGGATAGTGCCCTCGCGCTTAACAACAAGGGCGTCACGCTCGGCCAGATGGGGAAAAACGCCGAGGCAATCGCCGTCTACGACGAAGTGGCACAGCGCTACGGCGACGCCCCGGAAGCCGGGCTGCGCGAACAGGTGGCGAGCGCGCTTAACAACAAGGGCGTCAGGCTCGGCCAGATGGGGAAAAACGCCGAGGAAATCGCCGTCTACGACGAAGTGGCACAGCGCTACGGCGACGCCCCGGAAGCCGGGCTGCGCGAACAGGTGGCGAGCGCGCTTAACGGGAAAAGTTTTAGATTGCTTTGCGAGGCCAAGAAAATCTGGCAAACGGGGGACGAAATCGCTGCCGGAGCACTGCTGGCCCAAGCCTTGGCGGATATCGAGAACGCCTTGGCGCGCAAGCCGGACTGGCCGATGGCACTCGGCAACCGGGGCTACATCCTGTTCCTGCAAGGCAAGACGGAGCAAGCCAGGGAAATCCTCGCCCAGGCCATCCAGTTGGGCGGGGATGAACTGCGCCAGGGAGAACTGGCCGACGCCGCCATTCACCCGCTGCCGCAGGACGAGGCCTTCAAGGCGCTCATCAACAGTTTGTAACCCATCATGGCTAAAGCAAAATCTCTCTACACCTGCACCGAATGCGGCGGCCAGGCGCCCAAGTGGCAGGGCCAATGTCCGCACTGCCTGGCGTGGAACACGCTGGTGGAAACCATCGCCGAAGCCGCGCCGCCCAACCGCTACAATGCGCTGGCAGCGACCAGCAAATTGCAACGCTTGAGCGACGTAGAGGCTGCCGAAGTGCCGCGCCAGACCACCGGCATCGCCGAGTTCGACCGGGTGCTCGGCGGCGGCATGGTGGACGGCGCGGTGACGCTGATCGGCGGCGACCCCGGCATCGGCAAATCGACGCTGCTGTTGCAGGCGCTGTGCCACATGAGCGTCAAGCGCAATGTGGTCTACGTCAGCGGCGAGGAATCGGCGCAGCAGATCGCGCTGCGCGCCAAGCGTTTGACGCTTGACGCCAGCGCAGTGCAGTTGCTCGCGGAAATCCAGTTGGAGCGCATCCTTGCCACGCTGTCGGCGCAAAAGCCCGAAGTGGCGGTGATCGATTCGATCCAGACGGTCTATTCGGAAGCCTTGCAATCCGCCCCTGGCAGCGTCGCCCAGGTGCGCGAGTGCGCCGCCCAGTTGACGCGCTTCGCCAAGCAATCCGGCACCGCAGTGATCCTGGTCGGCCACGTCACCAAGGAAGGCGCGCTGGCCGGGCCGCGCGTGCTCGAACACATCGTCGATACCGTGCTGTATTTCGAGGGCGACAGTAACTCCAGCTTCCGCCTGATCCGTGCGTTCAAGAACCGCTTCGGCGCGGTCAACGAACTGGGCGTGTTCGCGATGACCGAAAAGGGCTTGCGCGAGGTCAGCAACCCCTCGGCCTTGTTCATGTCCCACCACGGCCAGGACGTGGCTGGCACCTGCGTGATGGTGACGCAGGAGGGTACCCGTCCGTTGCTGGTTGAAATCCAGGCCCTGGTGGACGAAGCCCATGCGCCCAACCCGCGCCGTTTGTCGGTGGGGCTGGAGCAAAACCGGTTGGCGATGTTGCTGGCGGTGTTGCATCGTCATGCCGGCGTTGCCTGCTTCGACCAGGATGTCTTCGTCAATGCGGTCGGCGGCGTCAAAATTACCGAGCCGGCCGCCGATCTGGCGGTCTTGCTGGCCATCGTCTCTTCCTTGAAAAACAAGCCGTTACCGGGGAAATTGGTGGTGTTCGGCGAGGTCGGCCTGGCCGGGGAAGTGCGCCCCATCCAGCGCGGGCAGGAGCGCCTGAAGGAGGCTGCCAAGCTGGGGTTTACCCATGCGGTGATTCCCAAGGCCAACAAGCCCAAGCAGGCGATTGCCGGGATGGAAATCGTCGCGGTGGAACGCCTGGAAGAGGCGGTAGCCTACTGCCGAGGGTAAAAAAATGGGCCGACTGATGCCGGCCCAAATCTCGGGGATTTACTCAGGCAGAGGTGGAGAGCGTGCTCAGGAGACTGGAGACGCCTGAATCGCTGCCCGAGCCGCCATAGGCGCGCATCAGCTCCATGATCTGCTTCATGATTTGCGTCTCAAGCTTGCCCGAATCGCTGGTTGACGAAGTGCTGCTGGAGCTGCTTGAGGAAGCACTGGTCGAACTGGCCGAGGTCGAAGAGCTGCTCGAATTCGCCTGATCGTAGGCCATGGCTTCCTTGGCGCTGACTTTTCCGTCCTTATCGGTATCGGCCTTGTCGAAATTTGCCGCCAAGTTGCTTAACAGGCTGGAAGCTGTACTGTCGCTGGCGCTCATTTCCTTGGACATGCTGGTCAATTGATCCTTGGTAAATCCAGCACTATTCGCGCCGCTGGGCGGAGGCGGAGGGGGCATTCCACCGGCTCCCTGCATCCCGCCGCCCGCTGACATCCCGCCCTCGCGCATTTTATTGAATTGACTGTCGAGCTGATCGGCGATTTTTTTAAGTCCGCTGGTCATTTCGTCCTTGGTGATTTTACCGTCACCATCGCTGTCGAGCGATTTGAATACTTCATCCACGTTGCTCGAATTGCTCGTGCTGCTACTGCTTGAGCTGGAGCTGCTGGTAGACGATAGCTGGGCGAAAGCCGACTGCAGGTCGCTTTTTTCCAGATAGCCCTTGCCGCTGGTGTCGAGCTTCGAAAACAAGTTCTCCGTCATCTTCGAAGGATCGGGGCGCTGCATACGCTGCATCCCGGACATGATCGAAGAGTTGATACTGCTGATGCTGCTCATGATTCACTCCTTTCAGGTTTGCATAAAAATCGGTAGCCGAAAATCGGCGGCTACCATTCTTGAAATCATGTATGGCGTTATCTGAAAGTAGACTTCGCACAGGCCATGAATTCGTACGGTTACTTATGCAAAATATCGGCCTAACTACATGAAAATACATGACGTTTCATGTTAATCCGGGTAAATTCCGGTTAAGGAGCGCGGTCCGTTTTCTGAGAAGGCAAAGCTTTCGGATTGAATAATTCGCGGGTGCCGGTTTGACTGTCCGTTAACGGCAATTTTTTCGGCTTGAATCGACACATGCCAGAGCAGCAATAACACGAAGTTATTCGTATTGGAACATGCACATGCAGTTGATATTTCATGCAGCAGATGGGTATGGCAAAGATGCGGATCACGGCAATTATTGCCGTCACAGCGGGGGTGAGAAAAGAGAATGCCGTTCGAGATGTAAAGAACGGTAAATCGGGCAGCCCAAGCTGGCCTAGTTAACCTGGCTTGGCTAAGATAGGGCCATCAAATGGATATGGAACTGGGTAGGATGAATGCCAAAGTGCTACTGGTGGACGACGATGCCGAACTGGTCGAAATGCTCAAGGAATACCTGGAGCGCGAGGGCTTCGAGGTCAAGGGCGTACACGATGGCGATAGCGGGATTGCGGAAGCTTTAAGCGGACAATATGCGATTGCCGTCCTTGATGTGATGATGCCGGGCAAAAGCGGGATAGAAGTTCTTGGGCGTATTCGCGTCGACAGCGTGATGCCCGTGCTGATGCTGACCGCCAAGGGAGACGAAACCGACCGTATCGTCGGACTGGAGTTGGGCGCGGACGACTACGTCCCCAAGCCATGTACCCCGCGTGAGCTTACCGCGCGCATTCGTGCCATATTGCGCCGCAGCGGCGTCGCGGCCGGGACTTCTTCTACGCAAACCCTGATTGTGGGGGAGCTGAGTCTCTGGCCGGATCAGCGCCGCGCGGAATGGGCAGGCAAAGCCTTGGAACTGACCAGCACCGAGTTCAACCTGCTTGAGCTTCTTGCGCGCAACGCCGGCAGCGTCGTCGGCAAGGCGGCGCTGTCGGAACAGGGGTTGGGCCGCCCCCTTTCGCGCTTCGACCGCAGTATCGACGTCCATTTAAGCAGCATCCGGCACAAACTGGCGCCTCTGCCTGACGGCAGATCCTGCATCCAAACGGTGTTTCGCAAGGGCTATCAGCTCATCAGGGAGTAGGAGTGGGGCGACTGTTCTGGAAATTCTTTTTCTTTTTCTGGCTGGCACAATTTGCCACATCCATCGGTGTCGGCGTCACGATCTGGCTGAAGAGTCACGATCCAGAGCATCTCAGAATAGACAACATCCCTCCACAACAATTTGTTTCCTATGCAAAAACTGTTTTGCGCCAAGGGGGCATCGCGGGATTGCGCAGCCTGCTGGCAGAGCGGAACAGGGAACGGGAAATGGGGCCGCCGATTTTTGCCGTTGATGAAAACAACCGCGAATTGCTGGGGCGAGAGATTCCTCCAGAAATCGTTAACCGAACAATCCCGGAGGCGGAAAGCGTGGAGGCCGACGACGGCCATCGTTACCGCTTTTTCGAGCCGCCACCGCCCGGCCATGATCCCGCGCGCCATCGTCCGCCGTACCCTCCCGGGCGTCACCTGTTTCCGCTGGTAATGCCGCTGGTGGCCGGCGGCCTGGTCAGCCTGGTCTTTGCCGCCTTGCTGGCACGCTATTTCTCAAAACCGATCCGCAGTCTGCGTTCTGCCTTCGAGTCGGCAGCCGATGGACGCCTGAACGAACTTGTCGAGCCGAAAATGGGCAAGCGCCGCGACGAGTTGGCCGATCTCGGACGTGACTTCGATAGCATGGCGCAGCGCTTGCAACGTTTGATGGATGGACAGCGGCGGTTGCTTCATGACGTTTCCCACGAATTGCGTTCGCCGTTGGCCCGCCTTCAGGCAGCGATAGGCCTGGCGCGGCAGCAACCGGAACGGCTTGACGATACCCTGGCGCGCATCGAACGGGAATCGGTGCGTATGGACGGATTGGTCAGCGAACTGCTCACCCTTTCCCGGCTCGAAGCCGGCATGGCGGGCAAACTGGATGAAGATGTCGATCTGGGCGAATTGCTTGCCAATGTGGTGGACGATGCGCGTTTCGAGGCGGAAGCCAGCGGATGCCGGGTCGAATTCGAGACACGCGCCGATGTTGTGCTCAGGGGTAACGCCGAGCTGCTCCACCGGGCGGTGGAAAATGTCGTCCGCAATGCCCTGAAACACTCGCCCACAGGCGGGATGCTAAGCATAGCGGTCGACTTGAAGGAGAATGGCCGGACAGTAGCCATCATGGTTTCCGACCAGGGAAAGGGGGTTCCCGAAAGCGAACTGCACACGATATTCGAGCCTTTTTTTCGCGGCAACCAGGCAAACGCACCGGACGGGCATGGCTTGGGCCTAGCCATATCGCAGCGCGTCATCACGGCGCACCGGGGCGCCAAGGCCGCAGCTCCCGAAAACACGATGGC
>CALMWM010000059.1 GCA_937873435.1 uncultured Gallionellaceae bacterium | reverse complement strand
AAAAACGATATTAAAGGCAGATCGCCGATCAAACGTTTCGGCACGCCCGAAGAGGTCGCAAAAGTCGCCCTCTTCCTTGCTTCGGACGACTCGGCTTATATGGTCGGCGAAGAAATCGTCGTCGATGGCGGCATAAGCTTGGTGTGCTTACCCTAGGAGCCGACATGAGCGAAAAGGAAAACCCCAACGTCGTTCGCACCCGCATCTGGCACGAGGAACCGGAACCCGGCAACACCTTTGCTACCCGCGTTGCCCGTTGCCATGGTTACGATGTCTACGGCGAAATGCTGGGGCAAGCGCGTTGGGTTGAAATGCTGTACCTGTTGTTCCGCGGGGAAGTGCCGAGCGCCGCCGAAGCCGACTTGCTGGAAGCGTTGGCAGTTGCGCTCGCCAATCCGGGCCCGCGCGACGCATCGGTACATGCCGCCATGTGCGGCGGGGTCGGCGGTTCGCCCTCGGCTTCCTGCCTGATGGCGGCACTGGCGGTGGGTGCCGGAGAACTCGGCGGCGGTCGCGAAATTTTCCTGGCCATGGAAATCTGGAATGCGTGTGCGACCAGCCTGAGTGCATGGCAATCCCGGCTCAATGCCGCCGCCGATACCAAGGCCTCGATCTGGCCGGTTCCCGAACACCCGGTTGGATTCGATTGTCACGCCGACAGCACCGCTACCCCGGTTCTGCAAACCCTCGCCTGCCTCGCCAAACTCAGCCCCGGACCGCGCCTGCCCTGGCTGGCGGAGAACCGCGCCGACTTGGAAAAGGCCGCCGGTTTTCCACTCGCCTTTTCCGGTGTCGCTGCGGCGGCTCTGGCGGACCTGGGATTCTTGCCGGAGCAAGGCGAAATGTTGCACCTGCTGTTGCGTCTGCCCGGTGCTGCCGCCCACGCATTGGAGCAGCGTCATCACGGGTATAAGAAATTCCCATTCTTCAGCATCGAACTGGATACCCGTAGAGAGGGGGAAGCATGAGCAACGCCGACCTGCTGCGTCAAAACACCGACACGCTGAAATCCCGCATGGGCGCCTTCTTTCCCGGCGAGCGCACCGTATTTCGCGGCTGCGACTTGCACGCCGACCTCAAGGATATGAGTTGGGTCGACTTATATGTTTTCGGCATCACCGGACGGCGCCATTCGGAGGAACAATTACGCCTGATGAACGCACTATGGGTCTACACCAGCTATCCCGACCCGCGCCTGTGGAACAACCGCGTCGCGGCGCTGGCAGGCAGCGCCCGCAGCACCGGCAACCTCGGTGTATCGGCTGCCCTCGCGGTCTCCGAAGCCCACATTTACGGTCGCGGCAACGGCATACAAGCCAGCCACTTTTTTGTCGACGCGCGCATTCGATTGGAGGCGGGAGACAGCATGGCGGACTGCGTGCGTGACGAAATGGCTCGCCACGGCCGCATCGCCGGCTATGGCCGCCCCCTGATCAACGCCGACGAGCGGAACGCTCCGCTGATGGAGCTCGCCCGCCAATTGGGCCTGGATGCCGGCCCCCACGTCGAACTTGCCCATACTCTGGAGCGCTTTCTGCTCGACGGCGGACGCAACTTGCGCATGAACTACGGCGGGCTGGCCGCGGCCTTCGGCGCCGATCTCGGGCTATCGCCCCAGGAGTATTATCACTTCATGTTCCCCGCCTTCCTGGCCGGGATGCAGCCGTGCTTCATCGAAGCGAGGCAGCGTCCCGAAGGAACCTTGTTTCCCTTGTCGACCAGTCATATCCTTTACGACGGCGCCCCGCCACGGAGCTGGTCAAAAGCCGCTGAAGCCTGACGCGATTGCACTATAGCGTGCACCAGGAATATTCGTTGTGATCGCCAGCCTGTTCCGCCGACTCAGAGATTGTAGATCGCCTGCACATAGAAGCTACGGGGTGCCATGGGCAGGTCGTAGGGAATTGCCGTTCCAGGTGCCAGGCTTGGTTCCAGCACCGTGGCATTGAACAGGTTGCGCACCGAAGCGGCGACATTCCAGCGCTCCTTGCCCCTTGTGGTGCGCAGGGTCAGGTCCATGGTCTTGTAATCGGCTATATCGGGACGCGTATCGGGCGCCGATCCGACAGGGGAAAAACGTTTGCGGCCGGCGACCCAATTGACTTGTGCGCTGGTCTGCCAGTTGCCGCTAAAGCGCCAGTCGGCCCTCGCATAGAGGTGGTTGTGCGGGGCGTAACCAGCGTCTTTATTGGTAGCTTCGTCGATGGAACGCTGCCAGGCATAGTTGCCGGTGAAACGCAGCGCGCGGCTCGCATCCCAGATGAGTTCCACTTCGGCACCGTGCCCGTTCTGCTTGCCGGTATTAGCGTAAGTAGAGCCGGTGTTGGGAATATCATTGGCAACCGAACGAATGACATCCTTCATCTCGTAATGGAAGAGGCTCAGGTTCACTTGAGCATCACGGCGCGCCTGCCAGGAAAAAGCTGCCTCGTAAGTGCTGTTGGTTTCGGGGCGCAGATTTGGATTGCCAAGCGCGACCGGATTGGAGATGCCATAGGCCTCGATGAAAGCCGGTGCACGGAAGGCGCGGCCATAAAGCAGCTTGGCGGTAACATCCAGCGACGCATCCCAAACCAGCGCAAGACGCGGGTTGGTTGTGTTGCCGAAGTCGGAGTAGTGGTCATGGCGCAGGCCCGCGGTTAAGGCCCAGTCCCTGGCAAGATTCCACACATCCTGGACATAAACATAATCGATCTTGCGGCGCTGTGGACGCAGGAAGGGATTGCTGTCGGAATAGTCCACCAGCACACCGCCGGGATTCGGGATAAACGCCCCGTTTGCGGCATAGGTAAAATTCCGGGTTTCATGTGTCTCGTAGAGATCCAGATCGTCGTGGCCAAGACCCAAGCGCAAGTTGTGGTCGGCAATTCCGGCATAGGTGACGAAACCCGAGAGCCGCATTTGCCGCTCCCAGGTTTCCGGCCCGCCGAAGAAACCGTTGCTGGATATGCCTCCGCCGATATTCGAACCCGGTGGAAAAAGCTGGAAAGGGTTTGGAATCAGTTGGGTGTACTGGAGATAGCTGGCAGTGCCCCCCATACCCCAGTCACGCCCCAAGTGAGGGTCGGCCCAGGAAAGGTCGCCGGTGATGCGCTCGCTTTTCTGCTTGCCCACCGGGTCGAGCGCCGAAGCGATTCCTGCCCCGGTACCCATATCGTCACGCTGCTTGTAGCCAAAGCGCAAGCGCCATTTTCCATAACCGAAATCGAGGTTGCCGTCGATCGAATTGTGGCCGACATTGACCGGCCCCGAGGTACCGGCAGCCCCTTTTTCGATCGTCGACCTGAAGCCGTCGGTGTCACCGACCCGCAAGTAAGCCGCCACATCCAATGGCCCAGATTTGCCGCCGTGCTGCACCCAGGTATCCCAAGTGCCAAAGGAACCGGCGCGAACGCCGACATCGGTACCATCGGTATCGGCAGCCGTTTTGGTAATGATGTTGACGACTCCCGAAAAGGCATCGGAACCGTAAAGTGCCGATCCGGGGCCGCGAATAACCTCGATGCGGGCAATATGCTCGACGGGATAGCCGCCCCAGAGATTGCCTTTGTTGCCTTGATACAGGGTGGTCATCGGCACGCCGTTCTGCAACACCAGCACCTGGGGCGCGAATTGGCTGAAAACACCGCGGACGACATAAAGCGGCGAGTAATTGTTAGCGCTTCGATTGACATGCAAGCCCGGCACTGTTTCCAGCACCTGGTCCAAGTCAGTTGCCCCCATAGCCTCGATGTCCTCGGCGGTGACTACCGACGCCACGGATGGAGCGCGGCGCAGCGTCTGTTGATCGCCGGTGGCGATGCTCACCGTGAATTTATCGCCGTAGGCTAGCGCCAGTTCTTCCTCCTCCGTGCTCTGGGCTGCGGCAAGGTTCACCTGGAATATCAGAGCGCAAACCAGCGTTAAGGCGTAACAAGAACGGTTTTTCATCATGCACCCCACATATCAACTGAGTGCAAGTCTATTATGAAAATTGGGAATTTGCGAGTATCGAAATTGCTGCGATTCACACCATGCATTTGTCATACATATTTCGAGCATTTTCACCGTCATTCTGCATGATAGAAATCACGGAAAACTTGCTCAAAACCAAGATTGAGAAACCTGTTCAACGCCCTGCTCCTGACCGGCTCAATGGCGGCCATTGCCGCCTGCATCGCCCGCCTGGTCTGGGGCGAGACGGCAATCATCAGAGAACAGCGACGGCGGTTGCTTTGGGCTTGGGCTTACCTTCTTGGCTTTGGCACTCGGCAAGCGGGAAAGCTGTAGCGCGCTTAATGGGGAATGATTTTACTGGACGGTGGCCACTCGTCGCCCTAGCTGCGCAGCCACCCCAGCGCCCTCGAACGGATAGAGAGGCTCCTCAGCTTGAGGGATTGCGATTAGCGTCCCCCACTACTTGCCGATCAGATGCGGACTTCTGCATCGTTCTCTAATCCAGACTGACCGAATCCGCCGCATTCCCGATAATCTGCCGGCGACACTTCCGGTAAACCTCCCGCGCCGTACGCAGCACATCCTCGGGAACGACGACATGAGAGTAATCGACCGGTGTCCTGTCGATTCTTCCGCTGTGAATGCGCTCAGACGAGTCGCCTTTTCTGGCCTTGCCGGTATGGCTGAAGATTTGATAGCGCTCGCTTAACGGCGACTCCAGCTCCAGCCAGTCCGACAGCTTGGGAAGCAGCGTCTCCGGCGCGCGTTGAAACAGCTCGGCATCGAAATAGTAATAGAACTGATCGGCAGTCCGGCTGAAGTCGGCGATTGCCTGGATGCGCGCGATGTAGTAGTTTGCCGCCTCGACGGGCGAGGCATACAGGTCATCGACCTCTTTGCGCGCGAACAGATCGACGATGCTCTTGATCGTGTGCTCCGGTTCCAGCAGCGAGATCAGTATCTTGATATTGCCCAGGCCAAGCTGCTCGGGCTTCAGCAAATAGTCGTTGTGCAGCAGCTTGTCGAAAAGATACTGGCTGTTTTCCTTGAGCGCATCGCCTTCCAGAAACACATCTAGCTGTTTATCCAGCGCGGATGCGTCCTCGTAGCTGATGTGCATTTCGTAGTAGCCGTTGATCTGCGGATGGGAGCCGAGAATATGCCCTGCCAGGGTGGTAAAGGCGCGCATATGGCTCAGCAGGAAAATTCTGGCGTGGCGTTCGGAGGAAGTCTTCATAAAATCGGATAGGCTAGGCCGCTTAGACAGTTGCTGCAAGTCTAGCAGGCCGCTGAAAAAGCCCCCTTTATTTTCGTCGCCTGGAAGATCGTGCCAGCGGTGACTGTCGTCTGGTATCGGCAAGTTTGGCATTGCCAGTGCGGCCGACCATTGCGTTCGAAGGTGCTGTGAGGCGTCTCCCCGCAGTGCGGACAAATGAAGCCCGTCGGCCAGCGCGACGCCAACAGCGCCGCGTGGCACCGCTCCACCGTCCCGTACCGCTTCAGAAACTCGGACATCGACAGCCCCTTTTGAAACTGAACCCGGTTCATTGCCATGACGCATCTCCTTGGGTAGATGCGCCTATTATTAACCCCTTAGTGGCTCACCATGTGAGCCTGTACGGCAGATGATCTTGCTTGGCTGAGGCAGGTAACTAATCAAGTAATGTTAAGTGTCGCCCGGCCAGACGAAACACCGCTGACATTTCGCAGCCACGTTTGCTAACCGCAACTTCGTTATAACGGCTTGCCAACATCCTCACCGCGCCGGGCAAACCGACGAGAAAGAAAGGTGTTAGCGATGACTCTATCGCGCTTTAACAGCCTTGTGACCTAGCAGCACTGATAGGTAATTGACAAAAAACAGAATTATTAACCTAACCTCTACGGTCGGCATACCGCTTGCGGCATTGCAGGGCGGTTGCAAATTCCAGCATTGCATCGACATAACTACCTTCGTGGTAAGCATTTCTCAGGCTGATCTGGATTGAGCCTGGACGCATTTCCCACCCGCCGACACTGCCCACGGAGCAATCTACCCAAGTTTCCCGGGGCGAACCTATCGGTGTTAGTAGGTCAATTCCTCGCGCACCCCAGGCACACTGCCGGCTTTTCCCTCACATCAAGGAGACTTTGACCATGCGAAGCCAATCTCGCTATTCCACCCAAACAATCGGCGTGCTTGCCCACTCCAGAGAACGCTTTCAATCGATTGCCGATTTTCTCAAGGAGCCCTGCGTTTGGCTTGCCGAGCCGGCAGCCGATGCCCCCGCCCCTATCGTCGATACGTTTATCATCGACTCGGATTTGCTGGCAGCAGAACCCGCGCGCATCAGGAGGTGGCGTGAGCATTACCGCTTATCCGCCTCACGCACAAAAACGGATACACGCACGCCAATTCATCAGAACAGCGCCGCATCCCGTCTAAACGGCGAAAGGATGTACTTCGAGGAAACCACACATCAGAAACCCCTCGTTCCTCCCATCAAACCCGGGCGGATCATCATCTATCAATGCTCCGAGCATCTTGACGCTGACAATTCCGTGCAAAACACGTAAGCTAGGACAATCGATCCCAAGCTTTTGAAAAGAGAAACGAATAATGGGGCAGACTGGTGAACGCGAAAGAAAGGGGAGGCATTCATGGATGAAAAACTATTCCACGCACATGAACTGGTAGACAGTCGAACATGCTATAAAACACTCGCGGATTTCGAACGCATCCTGACCGCGTCCTCGCTGGACAGCCTGGGCAGAGAAGTCCGCCGTGAATCGCGTCAGCTTGGCTTTGAGCATTTCCTCTACGGCGTCCGCTATGTGCCCGCCGAGGGAGAGGCCTGCCAGTTCATTCTGAGCGGTTATCCGGCACAGTGGATGGAGCACTATCAGGCCGCAGGCTACGCCGAGATCGATCCGATCGTGGCGCATACATACCGCTACGCTACACCCCTGATCTGGCAGGAGAGCATCTTCGACACTCCCGAACGTAAAATCTTCATGGAAGAAGCGCGAGCCTGCGGCATCGGCACCGGATTCAGCGTTCCGATCGGCGGATTACCCAACGAAATCGCGCTCGCCAGCATTGCCAACCCGGAAATCACCAAGGACGCCCAAGCCCACAGCGCCCATATGGCTGGCGCGCTCTACGTGCTCTCTTCCTACATGCATGAAGCCATCCGGCGGCTTGTCTTCGCGCCGCCCCAGAGTTCCGTCGAGCCGCCCCGGCTCACCCAGCGCGAACTGGAATGCCTGCGCTGGTGGGCTGGCGGCAAGATAGCCGCGCAAATCGCCGACATCATGAACATTTCACAGTCCGGCGTGCATTTTCACTTACAGAATCTCAAGCGCAAGCTGGGGGTTCGGAACAAGCACCAAGCCATTGCCCGCGCGATTCTGCTAGGCATCGTTAATCCGTAATTTAGCCTATGTCCTTTTCCAAACCTATTATTACCTAGTAGTACTACTAGCTATCAGCTAAGTCAAAATCGTATTTCATGGTGGTCACCTTGTTAACTTTCAGGAGACCACCATGCAAATCGTCGTTGCCCATTCCCGTCACGAAAATTTCAATCCCAACGATCTCGACGGCATCCACCGTCTTCGCTACCAGACTTTCCGCGAGCGTCTCCAATGGGACATCCCCACCATCGATGAACGCGAACGCGATCACTACGACGACCTTCACCCCGTCTTCGTGATCGTGCGCGATGAACAGCAAGTTCTGGCGTGCTGCCGTCTGCTTCCTACCACGGGTTCATACATGCTACAGAACACCTTTCCCGAGTTGCTGGCTGGGCAGGAGGCCCCGGTAGCAGACAATGTGTGGGAAATCAGCCGTTTCGCGGTTACCAAGGAAGCGCGGGCGGGCCTGCGCTTTACCGCCCTTCCCGCCGCACTGATACGCGAAACCGCGCGTTTCGCTCTGTCCAACGGTATCCGGGAATATGTCTTTGTCACCACCGTCGGCTTCGAACGCCTGCTGGTGCGCATGGGCGTCCATCTGGAACGTTTCGGCCCCCCATTGCAGATCGGAATCGAAAAAAGCGTTGCCATCCGGGTTTTCATGGATGAACAAACGATACAAGCCACCCGCGCCGATACCGAATTCGACCCGTTCCTGCAAAAAGCAGCCTGATCCTATCGGTGCCGCAAGCTTTATTTTCCAGTCTGCCGGCTGACTGCGCCCCCCTCCCGCAAGCGCGGGAGGGGCCCCGGTTTCACTATGGGAGTTTCACGCCAACCTATTCCTGGATTACTGCCCCGCAACCGTCACCCGACTTTGCCCGCCGGGCAGGCGCTTGACCTGGACGCAAGTGCCGATCCGTTCGGTCATTTCCTGGACGTGGGAAATAACCCCCACTTTGCGCCCCATCGCCTGGAGGCTGTCGAGCGCGTCCATCGCCACCCTCAGGGTATCCGCATCCAGGCTGCCGAAACCTTCGTCGATGAACAGCGATTCGACGCGCACCCGGTGTGAGGATAGCGATGCCAACCCCAGAGCGAGCGACAAGGACACCAGGAAGGATTCTCCGCCGGAGAGGGAATGCACCGAGCGCTGTTCGTCGCCCATGTCCTGGTCGATCACCATCAGCGCGAGGCTATCCTTGACCCGGCTCAGCCGGTAGCGCCGGGAGAGATC
>CALMWM010000058.1 GCA_937873435.1 uncultured Gallionellaceae bacterium | reverse complement strand
GCGGCGCATTCCATGCCGTGGCCCGGAATCCCGGCCCGGTCGCCGGAGAGTTGCGCCTGGAAACCGAGATCGTGCGCCTGCAACAGGAATTCCTCGGCGTGCCGAGCCGGGTGCGCTTCACCCTGCGCGTCCAATTGATCGACATGACCGCTAAACGGGTGCTTGCGACACGGGAATTCGATGCGCTGGAAAACGCCCCCAGCGACGATCCCTATGGCGGGGTGCTGGCGGCAAACCGCGCGGTGCAACGAGTATTGGCCGACGCGGCGGCGTTCTGCGTGGCCCAGGCAAAAATGCTCCCGCCCTGAGCAGGGCTGCAAACCGTAACGCGCCTTCGGGGTAACGGTTAGCGTGCTTCCGCCAGCAATCCGTCGATGGTTTGCAACATTTCGGGGGCATCCCATTGCGCCCCGCCTTGCAGGGTGTAGCGGACGTTGCCGTGGACATCGACGAGGAAGGTGGAAGGCGCGACGAAGACTTTCCAGGCGGCAATCGCCTGGGCATCCGGGTCCAGCAGGATATTGAAGTCCACCTTGATTTTCGCCAGGAATTCGCGCACTTCCTTGTCGCTTTCGCCCATGTTGACGCCGAGGATCGCGAACGGTCTGCCGGCGAGTTTGGCCTTGAGGCGTTCGACCGAAGGCATTTCCTTGATGCAGGGTGCGCAGTATGTCGCCCAGAACTGCACCATCACCACCTGTCCCCGGTAGTCCTGGAGATCGTGGCGTTTGCCGTTCAGGTCGGCCAGCGCCAGCGCCGGCGCGGCGCCGCCCTGATAGGGTTTGAGTTCCTGGGCGGCGGCGCTGCCGGACAACAGGAAAAAGCCCAGCAGGATCAGGGCGTATGCTTTCATGGCTGCACTCCGTTGATTTCATCGATGGATTTCATGGCCTTGCGGATCAGTTCCGGGAGGGTTTTGGCCATCGCTTCTTCCGCCGGGCTGGAGTCCTGGCGCACGAAGAAATAGCCGCGCACGCCGGGCAGGATTTCGCTTCGCACCTTGCTGCCGCCGGATTCCAGCGCGGCGCGCAAGTGTTCCAGCCACCAGCGTCCGGGCGAACGCTGGCCCTGGTAGACGAATACCGGCACGCTGGTGTGTATGACCACCGGATGGTATTGCGCTTCGGCGCCGGGAGCCGGCGTTGCGGCGTAGAGTTCCGGGTAGAACAGGATCGCACCCTGCGGCCCGCCGCGACCGGGGTGTTTCTCTTGCCAGGCGCGGATGCCGAGCAAGGTGGGGAGCGCCCCGCGGCCAGCCGAAACCAGGTAAATTTTCTTGTTTGAACTGGCCAGCGCCAGGTCGATCAGCGCCGCCACTTCCTCCCCGCTGACCTGTTCCATGCTGCTCGGTGCGACGGGCAGGAAATGTCCGCCCAGATAATCCGGCAGCCAGGCCTCGATGCCGCCGGTCGCGAGGTTCCACGAAGAGAGCGCTTCGCGCGTGCCGTGTCCTTCGTCGCAAGCCAGCCACAGTACTTGGGTATCGCCGCGGGCGGAATAAACCCGCAAGGGGATTTCGGTGCCGTCGTTCAGTTTGAGGCTTTCCGGCGCGGCAGCGGCGGGCGCTGCGAAGATCAAGAGCAGGCCGAGTGTCATCCCCAATCGGCCAAACACCCGCGAGAAAGTGCGCGGCCAGGCAGCCATCAGTTCAACCGGGCTTTCCGCCGGGCGGTTTGCCACAAGGCAAAGGCCGAAAGCAGGAACAACGCGCTGAACGCAATCAGTGACATCTCGGCAATCGACAGCCCCAGCAGCTTCCAGCCCGGTTCGGAACAGGAGCCGCTGGCGCGGAACAGCAAGGGCACGCGTTCGCCGGCCCAATCCACTAATTGTTCCCACCAGGGATAATCGGCGGCACAGGAAGCAAAGCGCTGGAAACGCTGAAGCCAGCTTTGGTAGCCGGCGACGAAAACCCCGGTTGCGGCGACCGACACCATCAGCGGCAGCAATACGAAACAGGCGGCACGCCGCTTGGTCAGCAGCAAGCCGAGCACGCCGCAGAGCGCCAGCGACAGGTAGAGCATCCGCTGGACGATGCACAGGGGGCAGGCAGCGAGATGCATCAAGCTTGAAAACATGACGCCGCAGCCGGTCAGACCAAGGCCGACGACCAGCACGACGAGAAACGGCAAACGCGGCGAAGAAGGATGATCAGGGTTCATGGGAGCAATTTTACGACGTTAGCTACGCCTCGACCAGTATATCGGTCGAGGCCCGGCGCACAGACAGCTCGCACGCTATTCGGCGCGGTCAGCGCGCCGAACATGGCCGGCCAGGCGATAAATCTCTTGCAGATGCGCCGCGATGGCGTCGTAGATAAAACGATCCAGTTGCGCGTCCTCGGTTAGTTGCTTGAGGTGATCGAGGACGACTTGTGCCGGTAGCGCATTGCGGTAGGGACGATCCTGAGCCAAGGCCTGGAAGATGTCCGCGGCCCGCAACAGGCGCGCCTGAAGCGGCACCTCGTCGCCTTTCAGGCCGAACGGGTAGCCTTCGCCATTGGGGATTTCGTGGTGGAACGAAGCCCAGCGCGCGATTTCTTCGAAGCCTGGAATGCGCGACAGGATGCGGTAGGTTTCGTAGGCATGGCTGGCGATCTGGCGTCTCTCGCGCTCGTCGAGCGGCCCCGGCTTGTCGAGTATGGCATCCGGGATGCGCAATTTCCCCAAGTCGTGCAGGTAGCCGGCCAATTCCAGCTTGGCGCAATCCTCCTCGCCCAGGTTGCAACTTTCGCCGAGCACGCCGCACAGATAGCTGGCAATCCGGGCCACTCCTTCGGAGTGCTCCACGGTGAAACGGCTTTTGGCATCGACGACATGGGAAAACAGGCTGGCGACGCCAAGCAACATTTCCAGGCTGGCCTCGATCTGTTGCGCGTTGCGCGAGATGTTCTCCATGTAGTCGCGCACCGGCCCGGCTTCCAGTGCGAGCCAGAATGCCTCGTTGCGGGAGACTTCGAGGAAAACCTCGACCAGTTCCGGGTCGAACATTTCGCCGGCCTGCCCGGCGATTCTTTCACGTATCGCCGGCACCTGATCCAGCAATTCGTTGTTCAGCATCGCTACCGCGGCCAGCACGTCGACCCGGTCCGCCAGGAAAATCAGGTTGCCGATCCGTTCGGTTTTTCCGTAGCACTCCTTCAGTTCCGACCAATGGGTGTGATGCAGCCGGATCGGCGGCGCCAGGTGGGATAGCGGCGGAAATTGGGAGAGCAGGTGGGCGCCGAATTCGGCGTGTCCCTGCGAGCCCTCCCAGTCGAAATCTTCCACCAGTTGCAGATGCAGATCCGAGGACGAAACGCCGATGTCGTGAAGCAGGCCGGCGTCGAACACCATATCCTGGTCTTCCCGGCTCCAACCCAGCGTGCGCAGGATTGCGACCGCCATGATGCCGACCCGCTTGCCGTGGTAGACATCGTTGACGCCGACCAGATCCAGCGAATCCGAAAGGGCATGGACGACACTGCGGAAATTGACGAAGAGGGGCATGGCAAGGAACGGCGCGAACCGTTGAGGTTGGTATCCAACTAGTTTACTCCCGCCCGACCGGCCTTCAAAGCCAGCTCCGAAAAACCTGGCGTCAGCGGGTGAAGCTTCTTGACGGTTTTACAATCGCTGCCCAATACACCCACGAAAAAAGTGGTTGTTGCTTACCTGACTTGAGGGTGACAAAATGGTACTTCAGCCAGCTGTTTGACGTGTTGAAAAGAATGAACCTCGTCGAAGTCAAAGTAGCCCTACCCGAAAATGTGCTCGCCCAATCGCGCCGGCTCGCGGATAACCTTGACCTGAAATTCGATTGCCTGCTGGCGCAGTCCCTGCAAGAGTGCATTACGCGCAACGCCCCGAACCTGGACGGGCATGTCGCCCAAATCGACGGAAACACCCGCTCCTATTATGAAAGCGCCTGGTGGTTCAGGGAATTGACCGAGAATGCCCCGGTCTTGATCTGGGTGACGGATCTGGGCGGGGCGTGCATCTACGTCAACAAGGGGTGGATCAGCTATACCGGGCAGGACGAGGCCACCGCTCGCGGCTTGGGCTGGTTGGGGGCGATCCACGAGGACGACCGCTTCCAATGGCACGAAACTTTTGCCAAATCGCTCGATACGCATTCCAGCTTCGTCGTGGAAAGCCGCCTACGCCGCGGCAACGGCACCATCCGCTGGACCGTTTCCACGGCGGTGCCGCATCTCGATGCCGACGGCAAGGTGATCGGCTACATCGGTTCCACCCTCGACATCACCCCGCGCAAGATGGCCGAAGACGGCGTCATTCAGGCCAGCCAAGCCCTGGAGATGGTGGGCGAGGGCGTCCTGGTGACGGATGCCTCCCTCAACATCGTCTGGGTCAATGCCGCCTTCACCCGCGTCACCGGCTACAGCCAGGCCGACACGGCGGGGGGACATCCGCGCATGTTGTGCTCGGGCAAACACGACAAGGACTTCTACAAAGCCATGTGGGAGCAGATCAAGCGGAGCGGGCGCTGGCAGGGGGAGATCTGGAACCGGCGCAAAAACGGCGAGATCTATCCCGAGTGGCTGAGCATACACGCGATGTTTGACGAAACCGGGCGCCTCACCCATTACGTCGCGATGTTCAGCGAGCTCACCGAAAATAAACGGCGCGAGGACGAACTCCGCTACCACGCCACGCACGATGCCCTGACCGGCCTGAACAACCGCTATTCCTTCGAGGAACACCTCGAATTCGCCCTCTGCCGCTCACGGCGCAGCGGCAAGGGACTGGGCCTGCTGTTTCTCGACCTGGATAATTTCAAACAGATCAACGATACCCATGGCCACCTGATCGGCGACGACCTGCTGGTGCACGTAGCCAAACGCCTGGCGGACGTGATGCGCGATATCGACACCATCTCGCGCCTGGGCGGCGACGAGTTCACCATCATCCTGGAAGGCATGCAGAACCCCAAGCAAGATGCCCAACGCGTGGCCGAAAAAATCCTTGGGGTCTTGCGCATCCCCTTCGACCTGGTGCCCGGCCACTGCCTCAGCGTAGGCGCCAGCATCGGCATCGTGATCGCGGATGGAGAGAACACCACCCGCGAATTGATCGCCCACAGCGACGAGGCCATGTATGCCGCCAAACATGCCGGCAAGGGCCGATATGTAGTATTCGAAGCCCGGAATCCGTGTAGCCCCCACTGAACGCCGCGAGCGGCGCCGGATACGGCACGACACGGCACAATCCGGCACATCGCGGTAGAATTGCCGGGTTATAACTAGCCCGCGCCATTTGCCCCATGAAGCTTCCCTCCCTTGCCCGCCGTTCCTGCCTGTTGCTGTTCATTTCCGGTTCCGTTATCGCCGCTGAAACGCCGCCGCCCAAACCTGCCCCGGAAACCACGCTGGGCGAGGTAGTGGTGAGCGGCAAGCGTTTTTCCGATACCGAGGAACGGCGCTATTCGAGCGCCGCGAAAATGGTGTTCGGGCGCGAGGAGCTGGATCGCTACGGCGACACCTCGGTAACGGATGTGCTCAAGCGCCTGCCGGGCATCACGGTTTCCGGCACGCCGGGGCGCGGCGGCGACATTCGGATGCGCGGGCTGGGCAAGGGCTATACCCAAATCCTGATCAACGGCGAAGCGGCGCCGCGCGGCTTTTCGCTGGACACGCTGGCGCCCGAGCAGCTTGAGCGCATCGAAATCACCCGCGCCCCGGTAGCCGAATACAGCGCCCGCGCCATCGCCGGCACGATCAACATCGTCCTCAAGGAAGAAATCGCCAAGAAATCCAACGAGGCCCGCCCCATCCTCGGCTGGGAAGACGGGCGACCTCAGCCCGGCATTTCGTTGCAGCGTAGCGACACCCAGGGCGCCTTCGGCTACAACCTCTCCGCCTACCTGATGCAGCGCGACCTGCCCAACCGCTCGACCACCGCGACGAACGCCGTCGACACCCGCAACGGCGCGCCGCTACTGGCGCAACGCCAGGACGAGGAAAGCCGCTCGCATTCCGACGGGGTGCACCTCAACGCCCGGCTCAACTGGAAACTCGACGGCGGCGACAGTTTCAGCTTTCAGCCCTTCCTCGGGCAATGGCGCAACAACACCGACGGCACCACCCGGATGCAGCAAACCCTCGGCGCCACCCCGGCCTCGTTCGCCAACGCGGCATGGCGCAGCGAATCGGACAGCGCGATGCTGCGCGCGACCGGCAACTGGAAGACCAAGCTCAGCGACGGCGCCAAGCTGGAAATCCGCCTCAAGGGCGACCGCTACGAAAACGACAGCAGCACCGACCGCAACGAATACGACGCCCAAGGCGGCCTCGCCCACCTGATCCGCAACCGTTCCGCCACCCGCGACAACGGCATCAGCACCGGCGGCAAGTATTCCCGCCCGCTCAACCAGGCCCACCAGATGGCGGCGGGCTGGGACCTGGAATACGGCAAACGCACTGAGAGCGCGAGCAACTTCCAGGACGGCGTGAACCCGCTGGCGCGCTACGGCGACAACGTCGAAGCGCGCACCCAGCGGGTCGCCGCCTGGGCCCAGGACGAATGGGACATCGTCCCGCTGTGGTCGGTCTACGGCGGCTTGCGCTGGGAAGGCATAGACACCCGCAGCGAAACCGCGCTCGCCGCCGCGAGCAACCGCAGCAGCGTGGTCAGCCCGCTGCTGCACAGCGTGTGGCGCTTCGACGCGGAGAGCAAGGACCAGGTGCGCCTCGGCCTGACCCGCAGCTACCGCAGCCCGACGCTCTCGAACCTGATTGCGCTGCCCACCCTCTCGACCAACTACCCGGCTTCCGGCGCCAATACCGCGACCAGCCCGGACAGCGTCGGCAATCCCGACCTGCGCCCCGAACTGGCGTGGGGCCTGGATCTCGCCTACGAACACTATCTCAGCGCCGGCGGCCTGTTCAGCGCCAGCCTGTTCCGCCGCGACATCGACGACCTGATCCGCAACGTCACCAGCCTCCAGAGCGTCAACTGGTCGAGCCAGCCGCGCTGGGTTTCCGCGCCGCAGAACATCGGGCGCGCGGTAAGCCACGGCATCGAACTGGAAGCCAAGTTCCGCCTCGACGAATTGCTCAAGAACGCACCCCAGCTACAGCTGCGCGCCAACCTCAGCCGCTTCTGGTCGCGCGTCGAGGACGTGCCGGGGCCGGACAACCGCCTCGACCAGCAACCCACCCACTCCGCCAATCTCGGCGCCGACTACCGCCTGCGCGGCCTGCCGCTCACGCTGGGCGGCAACCTCAACTGGACGCCCGCCTTCGACGTGCGCCAGACCGACGCGCAGCTCTACTCGCAAGGCGTGAAGCGGGTCTTCGACGTATATGCGCTATGGAAATTCGACCCCAGCACCCAGCTGCGCCTCTCCGCCGCCAACCTGCTCCACGCCGACTACGAAACCGCCAACCGCGAAATCTTCGGCACCACCGACCAGACCGCGCAAACCGTGAAAAAGACTTACACCTCGCTTAGTGCGCGGCTGGAGATGCGATTTTAGGGGGCGGGATGGGAAAGGTCAGGCCGAAGAAATTGCAGGTGGCACAATATAATCGGCAATGCGCCAGAAAAACAGTGGTTTGAATTGTAGAGGCAACGGAAGATACGGCGATTTTCCGTCCTCCTGCTGCTTTGCAGGACTGTCGCGTACCATGAATGGAAAGTCTGCTTAGAGTTTTGCTAGGCTCGTCGATCTGAATCTAAAAGAATTCTCCATACTCCATAGCCCCTCCCTAACCCTCTCCCACGAGTGGGAGAGGGTTAGGGAGGGGGGGCACGTTTTCATATCGAAATGGAAGTGGTGGCTAAGGAACGACCTGCGTCGATACCTGTCAAAATCGGTAAGGTATTTTCAGGAGCCTGCCATGCCCCGCTACACCGGGATTCATCATCTGGCTTTCGCCACCGGTAACATGGAAGAAACCATCCGTTTCTGGCGCGATTTGCTGGGGATGCGGCTGGTCTACAGTTACGGTCGGTCGGGATATCGTCAATATCTTTTCGCATTGTCGGAGCAAACTTTTATCGCCTTCTTCGAGTGGCCGGGTGTGGAAAAACTCCCGCATCGTCCGCCCGGCACGCCCGTCTCCGGCCCTTTTGCCTTCGATCATGTCGCCATCGGCGTCGCCGGCGACGAGGATTTGTGGAATCTGACGGTACGCCTGTCGGCTGCGGGATTTCCGGCTTCGGATGTGGTCGACCACGGTTTCGTCCGCTCGCTGTATGCTTTCGACAACAATGGAATTCCGATCGAATTCAGCAGTCCGGTGAGCGGCATCGACCTGGCGCGCCAGCCGGCGCTTGCCGATAGCGATCCGCCCGCCGCCGCGCGGGAAGGCAGCGAGCCGGTGCCAGGTTGCTGGCCGCAGCCGACGCCGCTGACGGAGGAAGACAAAATCCTGGTCAGGGGCGAAGGTTGGGATCAATTCCGCGAACCGGCCGACCGATCGACTTAACCGAGGAGAACACCCATGAATACCAGCTTATGCGAGCTAGCCGCGAAAACCTGCAAACC
>CALMWM010000057.1 GCA_937873435.1 uncultured Gallionellaceae bacterium | reverse complement strand
GCTGAGATCCACGAGGAACTCAATCGCAAAATGGTCGACGTGGTGAAGGAAACCGAAAAATCGGTTCCCCATGCCAGTTTCGATGAAGAGTTGGCGTCTGCAAAGAAGGTGTTTTCCGAAGCCAACGAGGTGATCCACGACATCATGTCCGACGTGCGTTTCGGCAAACAGATCGAGCTGGAAAGAATCGAACCGGTGGTGGAAAAGATGACGCTGTCGGTGCTGCGCAATTCCGGGGCGTTGACCAGCCTGATGCGGGTCAAGCAAAAGGATACCTATACTTTCCAGCACTCGGTCAGCGTCGGGGTGTTGCTGATCAATTTCTGCCGCCATCTCGGCCTGGGCCGGGAGACCATTCAGCAGGCGGCGGTCGGCGGGCTGTTGCACGACATCGGCAAGATGAAAACTCCCAACAACATTCTCAACAAACCGGCCAGCCTGACCGATTACGAGCTAGCCATAATGAAGCAGCATGTCACACATGGCGTCGACATTTTGCAACAAACACCCGGCATTTCGCCGATGTCGCTGGCCATTGCCGAGCAGCATCACGAACGCGTGGACGGCAGCGGCTACCCGGCCAGGCTGAAGGATGGAGAAATTTCGCAATTCGGTCAGATGGCCGCGATTGTCGATGTCTACGACGCGATCACTTCCGAACGTATCTATCATCATGCGATGGAGCCGACCGAAGCGCTACGCAAGCTGCTCGAATGGAGCAAGTTCCACTTCAACGAGGATCTGGTGCAGCATTTCATTCGCTGCATCGGAATTTACCCGGTCGGCACCCTGATCAGGCTGGAAAGCGGCCTGCTCGGGGTAGTGATCGAGGAAGGCACGCAGAATCTGCTGCATCCCATCGTGCGAGTGGTTTACGACAGCCGCAAGGATTGCCCGCTACAGCCGCGCGATATCGATCTCTCGCAAGCGTCATCCAAAGACCGCATCGTCGGCCACGAATCAGCCGAAAATTGGGGAATCGATACGCAGCGGTATCTGTAGATTTCATTTCGCAGCCCTCTCCCTAACCCGCTTGCTGGAGAGGGAACAATCGGCCCTTATGTAAATCGGGGCACTCCGGGAGAGAGGGGCTACTCGACAGCCAGCGGCACGACCACGGTGAACTCAGCGCCGCCATCGACATTGCGGAACAATATCTGGCCTTTCATATTGTTTTCGATGATGGTCTTCGACATATACAAGCCGATGCCGGTACCGCGCTCCTTGGTGGTGTAATAGGGATCGAAAATTTTCGCCGCCACCTCCTCGGGAACGCCGCCCGCATTGTCGCGGATCGAAACCCAACCCTGCCCGTTTTCGCTGCCATGGGAAATATGGATGCACGGCGCCACCACCCCCCTTTCGATAGATGCCTCCTTGGCGTTCGCCAGGATATTCAACAGCACCTGGCCGAATTCATTGGGATAGCCCCACAACAGCAGATCGTCCCCGGTCTCGCAGTGCACCTGGATATTATCTTTCATGAAGCTCGCGTCGAGGAGCGACAGGGTGTCGCGCACGGCAGCCTGCAAACTGAATTTTTCCGGCTGTTTATGGGGGCGGAAAAAATTGCGGAAATCGTCGATGGTGCTGGACATTTTCTGAATCAGAGTCGTACCGGTCTTGGTGTAGTCCGCCACGCTATCCGCGGACAAAAGTCCTTCCTCGTAATCGAGCCGGACATTCTGCAACACGATCGACAGGGCATTGAGAGGCTGGCGCCACTGGTGGGCGATGTTGCCGATCATCTCGCCCATCGCCGCATGGCGCGATTGCTGGATCATCAAATGCTGGGTTTCGCGTTCCCTGGCGACGGCCTCCGCCACCCGCTGTTCGAGGGTTTCGTTGAGTTGTTGCAGCGCATCCGCCGAGCGTTGGCGCTCGCTCACATCCTCGTAAGTGATCAACAACCCGCTTACCCCGCCTTTCAAGGCTTGCAGCGGAATTTTGCTGACATCCAGCCAAACCGTGCCGTCGTCCTGGCCGAGTTTGGTGAGTTGGTGATATTCCGGCTGAGCGGATTCCATCACGCGCATATCCGAAAAAAACAGGTATCGCGCGACATCCGTGTCGGAATGCAGATCGAAATCGGTTTTACCGACGATTTCCGCCGGATCGTCCAGCCCCACGGCTTTGGCAGCGGCCCGGTTGCAGCCGCGGAACACCGAGTCTCGGTCTTTCCAGAAAATATGCTGGGGAATATTATCCATCACCCGTTGCATGAAATATTCGCGTTCCATCAGCTCCAGCTGGGTGCGCATTAGGGCTTCTTCGTTTTTCTTCCGGCTGCTGATGTCGCGAAACGTCAGCACCACGCCGGTTATCCCCTCCGTCTCGCGAATCGGCGCGGCATTCACTTCGGCCGGGAGCGGAGAACGGTCGCGGCGCCAGAAAACATCCTCGACCATGTGGTGAACCTCGCCGTCGAGCAATATCCGGCAGTAGGGGCACTCATCCGCCGGATAGGGCGAGCCGTCCTGCTTCTCGCCATGGATCAACGGATGAAGTTCCCGCCCGAGCAACTCATCGGGCTGCCAGCCCAGCATCCGGCCGGCGGAAGGGTTGATGTAACGAAGTATTCCCTCGCGGTCGAAGACGCACACGCCCTCGCTCAGGGAAACCAGGATGGATTCGTACTGCTGTTTGATTTGCTGGATTTGCTGCTCGTTTTTCTTGCGCTCCAGCGCGTAGCGGATCACCCGCGTCAGCCGATAGCCATCGACGCCCCCCTTGATCAGGTAGTCCTGGGCGCCGAGATGGATCGCCTGGCTGGCCATTTCCTCATCGGCCATCCCGGACAGCACGACGATAGGCAGTGAAGGCGCACACTCCAGCATATGGCTGACCGAATCCAGACCGAAGCTATCAGGCAGGGTCAAATCGAGCAGCAACAGATCGACTTGTTCCTTCTGGATATATGCTACCGCCGCAGCCAGGGTGGCAACGTGATGCAAAACGATCTCCCCGCCGCCGACGTCGTTCAGCGACTCCCTGACCAGGCGCGCATCGGCGGGGTTGTCCTCCACCAGCAACACGCTGATTGCGTGGTCGTCCATTCTGCTCAGTTCTCCCTCAGCCGTTAGCGCTGGCTCATTGCGGGGCGCTCAACTACAATTTAGCACAGTTCATTCATGGGATTCCGAAATGAAAGCGATATTGATGGACCAGCCCGGGAGTGCCGAAATACTCCGGCTTGGCGAGGTGCCGACGCCCGAGCTCCCCGGCCCGTCGCACCTGCGCGTACGCCTCAAGGCTGCCGGGGTGAACCCGGTGGATACCAAGCTGCGCAAGAACGGCACTTACTTTCCCGAGAGCTTGCCGGTCATCCTCGGCTGCGATGGCGCGGGCGTGGTGGAAAACGCGGGAGAGACCGTCACCCGCTTCAAACCGGGTGACGAAGTCTATTTCTGCCACGGCGGCATCGGCGGCGCTCCCGGCAATTATGCGGAATTCGCGGTCATCCACGAGGATCACGCCGCCGCCAAACCGAAAACCCTCACTTTCGCCCAAGCCGCCGCCGTGCCGCTGGTGCTGATCACCGCCTGGGAATCGCTGTTCGACCGCGTCGGCCTGCAAGCCGGCCAGAGCGTACTGATCCACGCCGCCGCCGGCGGGGTCGGGCATGTCGCGGTGCAATTGGCGAAGAATGCCGGTGCGCGGGTTGCCGCCACCGTCAGCAATCCCGAAAAGGGTCAGCTGGTACTGCGTCTTGGCGCGGAAAAAATCATCGACTACCGCAACGAGGATTTCGTCCAGGCCGCGCTTGCCTGGACCGGCGGCTTGGGCGTGGACGCGCTGTTCGACACGGTCGGCGCCGCCACCTTCTGCCGCTCCTTCGCCGCCGCCAAGGTTTACGGCAAGATCGTCACACTGCTGCAAAGCGATTGTCCCGCCGCCGACCTCAAGCTGGCGCGCACCCGCAACCAGAGCATCCACTACGAGCTGATGCTCACCCCGATGTATCTCGGAATGCACGATGCCCTAACCGCCCAGCGCCGTATCCTGGAACAGGGCGCCGCCCTGATCGAACAAGGCAAACTTGAAATCCTCGTCAACCGCACCTTCCCGCTCGAACAAGCCGCAGCAGCCCACCGGCTGATCGAGGAAGGGCATACCGCCGGAAAAATCGTACTCGAAATATGACTCCCGAACCCACCCTGGAACAATGCATCAAAAAACACCTGCCGCCCACCCGCCGCGTGCTGCTGCACATCGCCATCCTCGCCGCGGCGGCCTACCTGATCGGCCCATATCTGGGGCCGCTGCTGTTCGATCCGCAAAGCACCTGGGGGCGAGGGCAAGCCGCGAAGATCGGCAACATCCTCAACTGGGGAACCTTCTTCTTCCTCGTCGAATTGATGTTTTACACCGCCTGGATCATCAAGCAGGGACGCAAGGGGCACGACGAATACCAGATGCGGCAATGGCGCAAGACGATGGAGGGAGAGGCTGAGGGGGAATAGCAACGTATCCGATCAAGCCGGAATTACTCCAAATCAATCACCCAACCACGCTTCCAGCATCTCCAGCCCCCACGCCACGCCGAACCCGGTGACATCCGTCCCCACAGCGCCCAGTCCGCCCTTGCAGCGGCTGGCGGACAAGTCCATGTGCAGCCACGGGGTCTCGCCGATGAAGCGCATCAGGAAACGCGCCGCGAGGATGTGATCGGCATCGCCTTCCAGGGTGCATTGTTTAATGTCGGCGATGTCGCTGTCGAGCGCTTCCTCGTAATCGGCATCCAGCGGAAAGGCGTTGACCCGCTCCCCAGCGCGCTTGCCCGCCGCTACTGCTTGCTCGATCAGCGCGTCGCGGTTGGCGAAGATGCCGCTGTAACGGTCGCCCAGGGCGGTCGCCATGCTGCCGGTGAGGGTGGCGAAATCCACCATCAGGGCGGGCTTGTCCTTGGCCGCCAAGGCCAGCGTGTCGGCCAGCACCATGCGACCTTCGGCGTCGGTATGGACGATCTCGATGGTGGTGCCGTCGAGCGCGGTGACTACGTCGTTCTGCTTGTAAGCCTTGGGGCTGATATGGTTCTGCGCGATGGCCAGCCACACGTCGATGTTCAGCATCAGGCCGGATTCGCTGGCCGCCAGCAGCAGGCCGAGGCTGACCGCGGAGCCGTTCATGTCTTCGTGCATCCCGTGCATGTAACGCGCCGGCTTGAGGTTGTGGCCGCCGGTGTCGAAGCAGATGCCCTTGCCGACCAGCGCCACGCTTCGTTGCGCGCCCTTGGGACGATAGCGCAGGTGGACGATGGCGGCATCCTCCGGGTCGCTGCCCTGTGCCACCGCGATGAACGCCCCAGCCCCCAGCTTGTGCAGGCGTTTCATGTCGTATTCTTCATGCTGCCAGCCGTAGTCTTCGGCCAGTGCACGGATCCGGTTGCGGTACAAGGTCGGTGTCAGTTCGTTGGCGGGCAGCACGGTGAGTTCGCGCGCCAGCCAGTTGCCGGAGGCACGGGCGCGCAGCCCGGCAAAACCGTCCTCGTCGCGGTGGCCGTACAACGCCAGGGTCTTGAGGGGTTTGTGTTCGTCTTTTTTCTTGCGTAGCGGCAGTCGGCCGGCATTGAGCAGCGCGACATACATGGCGACTTCTGCTGCGGCATGGCGCTGCTTTTCATCGCCGCAGACGGCGATAACGAGCTGCTTGGGATGCTCGGCAAGCAGGAGTTTCAAGGCCTTGCGCAAGGCGGTGTGCTGTTCGAACGGGGATTTTTCATTGTCCAGCATCATCCACACCGCCAGCCCGCCATGCGGCAGATCGCCGGCAACCGGCGTCTTGGCGAGTTCCGCGGCCTTCATGGCGCGCCGCGCCAAGCGGCCTGCCAGCACGTCCAGGCCGGGGATGTCCTCCTGCAGGGCTTTGGTGGCAGGCATGACGACCAGCAGATGGGTGCTTTTCGCCACCCCTGCGGCATCGATAGGTGATTGATATTGTGTGATCTTTGGCAGCATAACTTCCCTCTCTGAAGACCCGGTCTTGACCGGATGGGGCAATCTGGTCAATGATGGCGAACCTCGCCAGCAATACACTTATAACTCATACACATGAGTAAAATTATAAATTCGTTAAACAATAGTCAGTTACAACTCTTATGCAACAGTTGACCGATGAGCCGACCCAATCAGGAGGTTTTGCAGCATGACACCCTATTCCGATAACGACCCGCAAGAAACCCAGGAGTGGCTCGATGCCCTCGACGCCGTGCTGGAATTCGAAGGCGCGGAGCGCGCCCATTTCCTGCTGGAAAAGCTGATCGACAAGGCGCGGCGTTCCGGCGCGCATATCCCGTTTTCGGCCAACACCGCTTACCTTAACACCATCCCGCTCAAGCAGGAAGACCGCTGCCCGGGCGACCTGGAGCTGGAGCGGCGCATCCGCGCGATCATCCGCTGGAACGCGATCGCCACGGTGATGCGCGCTAATGCCAAGAGCCCCGGGGTGGGCGGCCATATCGCCAGTTTCGCTTCGGCGGCAACCCTTTACGATGTCGGCTTCAACCACTTTTTCCATGCCGCCGACGACAATCACGGCGGCGATCTGCTGTACATCCAGGGCCACTCGGCGCCCGGCATCTACGCTCGCGCTTTCCTTGAAGGACGCATCAGCGAGGAACAGCTCGGCAACTTCCGCCAGGAAGTCGGCGGCGAAGGCATCCCCTCCTACCCCCACCCTTGGCTGATGCCGGATTTCTGGCAGTTCCCCACCGTGTCGATGGGCCTCGGGCCGTTGCAGGCGATCTACCAGGCGCGCTTCATGAAGTACCTTACCGACCGCGGCATCCTCGACTGCTCCAAGCGCAAGGTGTGGGCCTTCCTCGGCGACGGCGAAACCGACGAGGCAGAGACGCTGGGCGCGATTTCGCTGGCCGGGCGCGAGAAACTCGACAACCTGGTGTTCGTGATCAACTGCAACCTGCAACGCCTGGACGGCCCGGTGCGCGGCAACGGCAAGATCATCCAGGAACTGGAATCGGATTTCCGCGGCGCCAGCTGGAATGTCATCAAGGTAATCTGGGGCCGCTATTGGGACCCGCTGCTGGCGATGGACAAGACCGGCCTGCTCAGGAAGCGCATGGAAGAATGCGTGGACGGCGATTACCAGAACTACAAATCGAAGGACGGCGCCTACGTGCGCAAGCATTTCTTCGGAAAATACCCGGAGCTGCTGGAGCTGGTCGCCAACATGTCGGACGAAGATGTGTGGCGCCTGAACCGCGGCGGCCACGACCCGCAGAAAGTCTATGCAGCCTATGCCGAGGCGATGAAGGCCGACGGCCAGCCGACGGTGATCCTGGCCAAGACGGTGAAGGGCTACGGAATGGGCCAATCGGGCGAAGGGCAGAATATCACCCACCAGGCCAAGAAAATGTCGGATGCGTCGTTGAAGGACTTCCGCGACCGCTTCAACATTCCCGTTCCAGACGACCAGTTGCACGACGTGCCGTTCTTCAAGCCCGCCGAGGATAGCCCGGAAATCCGCTATCTCAAGGAGCGCCGCGAGGCGCTGGGCGGCTACCTGCCGGCGCGCCGCGGTAATTCGGCCTCGCTCGATGTGCCGCCGCTGTCGGACTTCGACGCGCAACTGCACGGCAGTGGCGAACGCGAAATCTCCACCACCATGGCCTTCGTGCGCATTCTCGCCACGCTGGTCAAGGACAAGGTGCTCGGCAAGCACATCGTCCCTATTGTCCCCGACGAGGCACGCACCTTCGGCATGGAAGGCATGTTTCGGCAGCTCGGCATCTATTCCTCGGTCGGACAGCTCTACGAACCGCAGGACGCCGATCAGGTTAGCTACTACCGCGAAGCCAAGACCGGGCAGATTCTCGAAGAAGGCATCAACGAAGCCGGCTCGTTCGCCTCGTGGATCGCCGCCGCCACCAGCTACAGCAACCACGGCGTGCCGATGATCCCGTTCTACACCTTCTATTCGATGTTCGGCCTGCAACGCACCGGCGACCTTGCCTGGGCGGCCGGCGACATCCGCGCGCGCGGCTTCCTGATGGGCGGCACGGCGGGACGCACCACCCTCAACGGCGAAGGCTTGCAGCATGAAGACGGCCACAGCCACATCCTGGCCTCGACCATCCCCAACTGCGTCACCTACGACCCCTGCTACGCCTACGAGCTGGCAGTGATCATCCAGGATGGGATGCGCCGCATGTACAAGGAGCAGGAAGACGTCTTCTACTACATCACCATCATGAACGAAAACTATGCCCACCCGCCGATGCCGAAAGGCGCCGAGGAAGGTATCCTGCACGGCATGTACCTGTTGCAGCGCGGCGCACCGAAGAAGAAACTCAAGGTGCAACTGCTGGGCAGCGGGGTGATCCTGCGCGAAGTGATCGCGGCCGCGGACTTGCTGGAAGCGGACTTCGGCGTTTCCGCCGACATCTGGAGCGTCACCAGCTTCAACGAACTGCGCCGCGAGGGCCTCGACGTGCAGCGCTGGAACATGCTGCACCCGGAACACGGCCAGCGCAT
>CALMWM010000056.1 GCA_937873435.1 uncultured Gallionellaceae bacterium | reverse complement strand
ATACCGGTTTGAGCAGATAGCTCAGGACGGTTTTTTCGCCGGTCAGGATGTCCACTTCGGCGATCATGCCGGGAATGATCGGCAGGTTTTTGCCGAGGCTGGATTTGTCGGTGCGCACTTTGACCAGGTAGAAGGCATTGCCCTTTTCGTCGAGCACGGTGTCCGCCCCGATTTGCTCCAGGGTACCGTCCAGCCCGCCGTAAATCACGAAATCGTAAGCGGTGAACTTGACCACGGCTTTCAGGCCGGGACGCAGGAAGGCGATGTCCTTGGGCTGCACCTTGGCTTCCAGCAGCAGGTTGTCCTCCAGCGGGACGATTTCGATGACATCCTTGCCGGGCTGCACCACGCCGCCGACGGTATTCACCATCAGCCGCTTGACCGTGCCTTTTACCGGCGAGCGCAGTACCGAGTGTTTTACCTTGTCCGACAGTGCCACGCTGCCTTCCGTCAAGGTGTTGAGTTTCGCCGCGGTCTCGGCGAGCTCCTTGCGCGCTTCGTTGCGGAAGGCGATTTCGACTTCCTGGATTTTGCGCTGGGCTTCCGAAATGGCGGCATGAACCCGCGAGATTTGCGCCGCCGCCATGTCGCGTTCGCCGCGGAAGCGCGCGACATCGCGTTCGAGCCGCAAAATATCGACTTCCGAAGCGGCGCCCGCGCCGACCAGGGGTTTGGTCAGCGCCAATTCCTTGGCGGTCAGGTCGAACGCCCGGGAAGCCTGTGCCTGCTTGGCGCGCAGCTCCACCAGTTCCTGCTGGCGCTGGGTCAGCTGTTCCTTGGCGATCTGCACGCTGGCGTCGAGTTCGCTTTTCCGAGATTCGTAGAGGCGACGTTCTTCTTCCAGGGTTTTGGGGTCTTCGGCAGCGAGCTCGGCGGGGAACTGGAACGGGGTATGTTCGGCCAGCGCGCGCAAGCGGGTCGCCTTGGCCAACAGGGAAAGATATTGGGCGCGGCTTTCCTTGACCGAGGAGAGGAAGCGGGTATGGTCGATGCGCAACAGCACCTGGTCTTTTTGTACCACGTCGCCTTCACGCACCAGGATTTCCGCGACGATGCCGCCGTCCATGCTTTGCAGTACCTGGATCTGGCTGTAGGTGATCACCTTGCCATCGCCGCGGGTGACTTCGTTGACCTTGGTGAAGCTGGCCCACAGAATGAACAGCAGGGTAATCCCCAGCAGCACCTTTACCAGCGCCTGGGCGCGAACCGGCTGCTGACGCAGGATCGCATAATCGGCGTTGGTGATGAAATCCGGGGAAGCTGCTTCGTCGAGTTTTTCGCCGCTTCTGCCAAGCAGCCAGCGGAACAGGGGCTGCAACAAGCGTCCCGGAAGTTCGATGATTTTGGCGATGAAGCGCAGCCAGGAGGGCAAGCCGGGAGTCATGATGCTTTTCCTACGCGGCCGGCCTGCAGGTCGGCGAGCACGGTTTCACGCGGCCCGTCGGCTACCACACGGCCATCGTCGAGCACGATGATGCGATCCGCCAGGTCGATCAGGCTGGAGCGATGGGTGGCGATGATTAGGGTTTTGCCCGGACTGTAACGTTTGGTGAAACGTTTGAGACGAATCTTGAACTCGTTTTCGGTGGTGTAATCCATCGAACTGGT
>CALMWM010000055.1 GCA_937873435.1 uncultured Gallionellaceae bacterium | reverse complement strand
GCAAGCTGCTGTTTCTCGATACCCCCGGACATGCGCGCCATCACTTTTGTATTTTCGACGAGCGCAGCCGCAGCATTTTTACCGGCGACACCTTCGGGATTTCCTACCGCGAATTCGACGTGGACGGGCGTCCCTTCATCTTCCCGACCACGACCCCGGTGCAGTTCGAACCGGAGGTGCTGCATTCCTCCATCGACCGCTTGATGGCGTTGCAGCCGCAAGCAGCCTATCTCACCCATTTCAGCCGCGTCACCGGGCTGGAAAGCCTGGCTGGCGACCTGCACCGCCGCCTCGACGATTTCGTTGCGCTGGCGCGCCGGGTTTCCGGCAGCGGCAAGGAGCGCCACCAGGCGCTGATGGCGATGCTGGAAGACTATTTCATTGCCGAGCTTAATGCCCACGGCTGCCAGCTGGCACGGACGGAAGTCGTCGCGCTGCTGGCGGCCGATTTCGATCTGAATGCGCAGGGCATGGAAGTGTGGCTGGATAAATGATGCTGGATGTCGTCGCTGCCGTGATCCTCAAGCCGGACGGCCGGTTTTTGCTGGCCGAGCGTCCGCTCGGCAAGGTCTATGCCGGTTACTGGGAATTTCCCGGCGGCAAGGTCGAGCCGGGCGAGACGCGGCTGGCCGCGCTGGTGCGCGAATTGCACGAGGAACTGGGGATCGAGGTGGATGGCGCTACGCCCTGGCTGACGCGGATTTACACTTACCCCCACGCCACTGTGCGCCTGAATTTTTTCCGCGTCACGCGCTGGCACGGCGAGGCGCACGGCAAGGAAAACCAGCGCATCAGCTGGCAGATGCCCGATGCAGTCGCCGTCGCGCCGTTGTTGCCGGCCAACGGGCCGATCCTGCGCGCGTTGAGCCTACCGCCGGTTTACGCGATCTCGCAAGCTGCCGGGCTGGGCGTTCCGCTGTTTCTCGAACGGCTGCAAAGCGCGCTGGAAAACGGCGTGAAACTGATCCAGTTGCGCGAAAATCAGTTGTCCGCCGCCGAACTGGAATCCCTGGCGGCGCAAGTCGTCGCGCTGGCCCATGCGCATGGCGCACGGGTGCTGATCAACGGCGACCTCGAACTGGCGCGCCGGGTGGGCGCCGACGGCGTGCATTTGCAGGGGGCGCAGTTGCTGGCACTGGCGCAACGTCCCGAGATCGAATGGTGCGCCGCTTCGGCGCATGACGCGGAAGAACTGGCACGTGCCGCCGAACTCGGGCTGGATTTCGCGGTGCTGTCGCCGGTCAAGCCGACCCTGAGCCATCCCGGCGCAGCGACGCTGGGGTGGGAGCGGTTTGCCGAACTGGCGGCGGGGATGCCGATGCCGGTCTACGCGCTGGGCGGGATGAGCAGCGCGGACATGGCGGATGCCTGGCAGGCCGGTGCGCATGGGATTGCGTTGCTGCGCGGCGCGTGGGTTTGATTTCGTTTCGAATACCCTCTCTCGTGCTGTCGCGCACCTCTCTCCCGCCTGCGGGAGAGAGGTTGGGGGAGAGGGAAATTGAGGAGGATTGAATGGAACGCTTCACCATTTCACTCGATGAACAACTGGCGCAGCAATTCGATGCGCTGATCAAGCGCCAGGGCTACCAGAACCGTTCCGAGGCGGTGCGCGACATGCTGCGCCAGCGCCTGGAATCCGAGCGCATCGAGAAAGCGCAGGCGCCACACTGCATTGCCAGCCTGAGCTATGTTTACAACCACCACGAGCGCGACCTGGCGGCGCGTTTGATGCTGCTACAGCACGATCACCACGATCTCAGCCTGTCCACCATGCATGTCCACCTCGATCACGACAATTGCCTGGAAACCGTGATCCTGCGCGGTTCGACCACCCAGGTACGGCGTTTTGCCGATAGCGTGATCGCCGAGCGCGGAGTGCGCCACGGCCAGCTCAACCTGGTACCGGTGGACATGGACATGCAGCATCACCATCACGGCGAGCACGTCCACAGCCATCCGAAAACCTGAGCATGTCCGCCGCCCGCCGTTCACCCGCCAAACCCAAGCAGGAGGTCGATCTCAAGGAAACCTTGCAGCGCCTGATCGATAGCGGCGGCGAACCGGCTTGGCTGGAAGTGGTGCGCAAGATGGACGATTCTCATACCCACTTGCTGCTCTACCAGGCGGCGCTGGAGGAAAAGAACGAGGAGCTGGAGAAGACCCAGCAGTTCGTGCTGAGCGTGCTGCGCTCGATGTCGGACGTGCTGATCGTGTGCGACCTGCACGGCAATGTCGAGGAGGTCAATCGCGCACTGGTCGAATTGACTAGTTTCGCCGAGTCGGCGTTGCGCGGCAAGCCGGTGGCGGAGTTGTTCGCGAATGGCATTTCGCCGTGCCAGGCAGGGTGCTTCGCAGCGCGCGGGAAGGATGGCGACTGTATCCGTGAATTCGAGGCGCAGCTTCATTGCCACAACGGCGGGGCGATCCCGGTGGAGCTCAATTGCACGCCGCGCCACGATTCGCAAGGCAACGCGGCGGGCTATGTGATGATCGGCCGCCCGCTGGGGGAATTGCGCCGAGCCTACCAGGCGCTACGCGACGCGCACGAGGAATTGAAACGTACCCAGCAGCAATTGCTGCATTCGGAAAAAATGGTCGCGCTGGGCCGTCTGGTGGCCGGGGTGGCCCACGAATTGAACAACCCGATCAGCTTCGTGCTGGGCAATGTGGCGGCGCTGCGGCGCTACAGCACACGGCTGAAAACCTACCTGGATGCGATGCATGGCGATGCCCCGCCGGAGACTCTGGCTTATCTGCGCCAGCAGTTGCGCATCGACCGTATCGTCGAGGATATCGAACCGCTGATCGAGGGTACCGTGGAAGGCGCGGAACGCACCCGCGACATCGTCGACGGTTTGAAGCGCTTTTCGGCCAAGGACAACAGCGAAGATGCGCGTTTCAATTTGTCCGCAGTGGTGGCCAAGGCGCTCGGCTGGGTCGCCGGGCCGTCGTCCGAACGCTTGCGGGTGAGCAATGCGCTACCCACGGAAATCGGCGTGCAAGGGAGCGCCGGGCAAATCCAGCAGGTGGTGATCAATCTGGTGCAGAACGCCTACGACGCGACGCGCAACATGGAAACGCCGGCACTGCGCATAACCGCGGAAATCGCCGACGGCAGTGTCGCCGTCAGCTTCCACGACAACGGCCCCGGCATTGCGGCGGAACACCTCGAACAGCTGTTCGACCCGTTTTTCACCACCAAGCCGGTCGGCCAGGGCACCGGGCTGGGGCTTTCGATCAGTTATGGCATCGTCGGCCGCCACGGCGGCAGCCTGAGCGCGGCCAATCATCCCGAGGGTGGCGCGGTATTCGTGTTGAAATTGCCGCTGGCCTGAGACGGCGCTGAATCCAAGGCGGAACTGGAAAAGCTTTAGCGCAGCGGCGCCAGCCTTCCCCTCACTTCCCTTACGTGCTCAAGAGGGGCGGCAATCACCCCTTCCCCCGCAAGCGGGGGAAGATTGGGATGGGGGACTCTGCGGTGAGATTACTGGATTAGTCGTTCAGTGATGCGGTAAAACTCGTACCTTCGCCCAGTTCCGGGTGGAACCATGCCAGCTTGTCGTGGAGCTTGACCACTTCGCCGACGATGATCAGGGTAGGCGGTTTGAGCTGGGCATCCACCGCCAAGCCGGGCAAGGTTTCCAGGGTGCCGGTGACGACTTTCTGGCGGTAGGTGGTGCCCTGTTGCACGATGGCGGCCGGCGTGGAGTTGGACAGCCCGTGTTTGACCAGTTCCTGGCACAGCGTGGGCAGGCCGAGCAGGCCCATGTAAATGACGATGGTCTGGTTGGTCTTGGCGATGCCGGAAAGATCGATGTTGACGCTGCCGTCCTTGAGGTGTCCGGTAACGAAGACGCAGGATTGCGCGTAGTCGCGGTGCGTCAGCGGGATGCCGGCGTAGGACGCGACGCCCGAGGCCGCGGTGATGCCGGGAACCACCTGGAAGGGGATGCCGTTCGCCGCCAGGGTTTCGATTTCCTCGCCGCCGCGCCCGAAAATGAACGGGTCGCCGCCTTTCAGGCGCAACACGCGCTTGCCTTCCTTGGCGAGCTTTACCAGCAATTCGTTGATGTTTTCCTGGCGCATGGTGTGGTTGTTGCGCTCCTTGCCGACATAGATGCGCTCGGCATCGCGGCGTGCCAGTTCGAGGATGGCGGGGGCGACCAGGTGGTCGTGTACCACCACGTCAGCTTGCTGCATCAGGCGTAGTGCGCGGAAAGTGAGCAGGTCGGGATTGCCGGGGCCGCCGCCTACCAGGTAAACCTCGCCGCGCGGCGGCGTGTCGCCGGATTCGGCTTGCAGCGCCTGTTCCAGCGCGGCTTTGGCGTCCGTGTCCTGTCCGGCCAGCACCATTTCGGCGACCGGGCCTTGCAGGATTTTTTCCCAGAAAATGCGCCGGTCGGCGGGGCGGATGAAGTGCTTCTTCACTTGTTCGCGGAATGCGCCGGCCAGCTGCCCGAGCCGTCCGTAGGCGGTCGGAATCAGGGTTTCCAGGCGCGCCCGCAGGTTGCGCGCCAGTACCGGCGCGGCGCCGCCGCTGGAGATCGCCACCACGATCGGCGAGCGGTCGATTACCGACGGCATGATGAAGGAGCACAGGTCGGGACTGTCCACCACGTTGACCGGGATACGCCGTTCTTTCGCCGCTGCCGAAACCTCGGCGTTGACGCTGCGGTCGTCGGTCGCGGCGATCACCAACAGCGCTTCGTCGAGGAACTCGGGAATGAAGCGGGTGCGGTGGAACTCGATCTGGCCTTTGTCGGCCAACTCCTGCAGCGTGGCGCACAGTTCCGGGGAAACTACCGTTACGTTGGCCTGGGCCTGGCGCAACATGCCGACTTTGCGGGTTGCCACTTCGCCGCCGCCGACCACCAGGCAGGGTTTGTTCTTGATGTCGAGAAATACCGGAAAAAAGTCCATAAGTCTAAAAGCCTCAAAAGTTTTGGTGTCGAGATGGCCGGGTTTTGTTCTTGGCGCTCAACAGAATTCATCATAAAAAAGCGATTCACCGCAGAGGACGCGGAGGGCGCCGAGGAAGATCAAGTTATTGCCAAGTCATCCATTTGGTGAAAATATCTTTATACATCAGGTGCCTGAATTCCTCTGCGTCCTTCGCGTCCTCTGCGGTTCAACAGCTTTTCTGGGTTCATTTGGTAATCGGGTTGGTTGCTGTCGAGCTCAGTTTGTGTTCGACCGCGAACACCGCTGCTTCGACGCGCGAAGACAGGTTGAGCTTGGACAGGATATGCCTTACATGCAATTTGACGGTGTCGTGGCTGATTTCAAGTGCCCGTGCGATCACTTTGTTACTTTCCCCCAGTGCCAGGTGGGTGAGGATTTCGCGTTCGCGCGTGGTCAGCAGTTCCAGCAGCGAACCGGGGTCGCTGGCCGGCTGCTCTTGCTGCAGCAGTTTGACCAGTTTCATGGTCATGGTCGGCGCGACCACCGTCTCGCCGCGCGCTGCGCGCTGGATGGCGTCCACCACGTCGTCCGGTTCCATGTCCTTGAGCAGGTAGCCGCGTGCGCCGGCGCGCAGGACATTGGTGAGGTCTTCC
>CALMWM010000054.1 GCA_937873435.1 uncultured Gallionellaceae bacterium | reverse complement strand
GCAGGCAACCTATGACGGTACCAACAACCTTGCTATCGCCTATGGCTGCCTGATTGAGAACGCGGTGGGGGGGAGCGGCAACGACGTGCTGATCGGCAACTCTGTCAATAACAGCCTCGACGGCGGCTCCGGTATCGACTTTGCCCAATATACGGGCAACCGTTCCAACTACACGATTACCCCGACCGCGACCGGTTATACCGTCAAGGACGGAGTCGGCCAGGATGGCACGGACACCCTCAGCAATGTCGAACGACTCCAGTTCGCCAATGCCAAGATCGCCCTGGACATCTCGGGCAACCCGAGCGCGGGGTTTAACCTCGCCGGTCTCGCCGATGCGGGCCAGGTGTATCGTCTCTATCAGGCGGCATTTAATCGCGCCCCTGATATTTACGGCCTCGCGTACTGGATAGGGCAGGCCGATGCCAGCGTATCCCTGACCACAATCGCCTCGGGATTTACCACCAGCATCGAATTCAGGAACACCTACGGGAGCCTTACCGACCACCAGTTCGTCGACCAGTTGTACCAGAACGTTCTGCATCGGGCGGGCGAGGCCAATGGTGTCGTTTATTGGGATTCGCAGATCGATAGCCACGCCCAGACGCGCGAACAAATTCTCGTTGGATTTTCCGAATCCGCGGAAAACCAGGCTGCGCTGATAGGTGTGATTCAGAACGGCATCGACTATACGACCTGACGAGCTGCAAATTTCTCACTCATCGCCAAGGTCGGCGTGCGACAGTTCCACCCCTCCCACCGCGGATTCGACCTTGGCGGAAAAGTCGGTCAAGGTACTATCGAAAGCTACGTTGTCCAAAAAGTCGGGGAGGGAAATTTCAGCTCCGTTATCCTGGTTCAAGATGGAATAGACCCTGGGATCGGACTCCGCATCTTCTTCCTCGAATAAGCCCGGATCAATATAGGCTTGCTCCAGGGCTTCGTCCATCGCCTCTTCAGCATTGGCTGCATCAAGTTCCAACTCGAATGATTGCTGCACATATTTCTCTACCCTGACGGTATAAGTTGGCATGGGATTCTCCTCTTGTGAATTTCACCATAGCACAATCCGCCCTGCATTATTCCTCTTGCCGGCCGGTAAAAATCTTTTCCTGGTCACTTTCGGCCTTCCATTCTCGCGCTGGCAGACTATTCTTTGTACTGTCGAGCATCGCTTTCCGACCGGAGGAGATCCAAATGCTGGAGTTGAACGTGAATGGCCGCACCCACACCGTCGACGTCGAGCCCGAGATGCCCTTGCTGTGGGTATTGCGCGACCACCTCAATCTCTTGGGAACCAAGTACGGCTGCGGGATTTCCGTGTGCGGCGCCTGCACCGTGCACATCGACGGCGAGCCGGTGCGTTCCTGCACGCTGCCGGTGTCGGAGGCGCTTGGTACGAAGATCGTCACTATCGAGGGCTTGTCCCAGGACGGCCTCCATCGCATCCAGGCAGCATGGATAGCGCACGAGGTTCCCCAGTGCGGCTACTGCCAGACCGGCATGATCATGTCCGCCGCCGCCTTGCTGGCAAAAAATCCCAAGCCCACGGATGCGGATATCGACAAGACGATAACCAACTTATGCCGTTGCGGTACCTACGCCAGGGTGAGAACGGCGATTCATGCACTCGCCGAAGACCCCGCCCCAATTGTCCCCAAGAACCCCTGAGAGCCAGAGGAGAAAAGCCATGACGCTCGCCATGTCCCGCCGCGACTTCCTCAAGGTTTCCGCCGCGCTTGGCGGCGGATTCGTTCTGGAGTTCTGTTTTCCGCTTGCATCCGCGGCCACTGCCGGTGCTGCGGCCAGCGAAGTGAACGCCTGGATCGTGATCCATCCCGATGATCGCGTGGTGATACGCATCGCCCGCTCCGAGATGGGGCAGGGAACCTTTACCGCGCTCGCCCAACTGGTCGCCGAAGAACTCGACTGCGACTGGGGCAAGGTGAGCGCCGAGTTTGCATCGCCCAACGAACATTTCAAACGAAACCGCATCTGGGGTTCGATGTCCACCGGCGGCAGCATGGGCGTGCGCTCGTCGCAGGACTACGTGCGCAAGGCGGGCGCTAGTGCCCGCGTGATGCTGGTCATGGCGGCGGCCATGCAGTGGCAGGTTCCCGCTTCGGAGTGTCTGGCCGAGAACGGCGTAATCAGCCACGGGCCGACCGGGCGCAAGCTGCGCTACGGCCAGGTTGCCGACGCGGCGGCCCGGCTTGCACCACCGCAGGACGTGCAGTTGCGCGACCCCAAGGACTGGAAGATCGCCGGCAAATCCGTGCATCGTCTGGATATTCCCGACAAGGTGCTCGGCAAACCGGTTTTCGGCGTCGGTGGCTCCTTGCACGGAATGCTGCACGCTTCAATCGCGCAGTGCCCGGTGTTCGGCGGCACGCTCAGGAGCGTCGATGCGCGCGCTGCGGAGAAGATGCGCGGCGTGAAGAAGGTGGTGCGCGAGAAAGACTTCGTCGCCGTCGTCGCCGACAGCTGGTGGCGTGCCGACCAAGCCTTGGGCAAGCTGGCTATCGAGTGGGACGAGGGCGGCAACGGCAGCGCCAGCAACCAGACCGTTCAGGCGATGCTGCAAGCCGGTCTCGCCGAGGCCGACCTGCCGCAGGCACGCAAGCTTGGCGATGCGCAGGCAGCCTTGGCTGGCGCGGCAAAAGTGATCGAGGCCGAATACCAGTCGCCCTATCTCAGCCATGCGACCTTGGAGCCGCAGACCTGCACGGCCTGGTTCAAGCCGGAGGGTTTCCTGGAAGTGTGGACATCCACGCAAAACGGCGAGGCTTCCATGGAAGCGGCGGCGCAAGCCTCGGGTTTGCCCCTGGACAAAATCGAGGTGCACAAGATGATGCTGGGCGGCGGTTTCGGTCGCCGCGGCGGCCCCCAGGATTTCGTCAGGCAAGGCGTGGCGATCGCCAAGGCGTTGCCTGGCGTGCCGGTAAAGCTGATGTGGTCGCGCGAGGAGGATATGCAGCATGATTTCTACCGGCCAGCCAGCATCGTGCGGATGAAAGCGGGCGTCGACGCCCAAGGCAAGCTGATCGCAATGCACACCCGCATCGCCTGTCCGTCGATTCTCAAGGTGCTGATGCCGAAGATGCTCGGCAAGGACGGCATCGACTTCTCGGCAGTGCGTTCCTTCAGCGATATGCCCTATACGGTGGCGCACCAGCAGGTGGACTACGCCATGCGCAACGGCCATGTTCCTGTCGGCTTCTGGCGTGCGCCGGGCCAGCAAAATGCCTTTTACCGCGAGTGCTTCATCGACGAATTGGCGGTCGCGGCGGGCAAGGACCCGGTTGAATACCGCCTGGCGATGCTCAAGCCCGGCGACAAGAATCGCCTCGTCCTCGAAGCCGTGGTAAAGGCCGCAGCGTGGGGTACCTCACTGCCGTCCGGCATCCACCGCGGCGTCGCGGTCGTCGACGGCTTCGGCAGCTTCACAGCAATGGTGGCTGAGGTGTCGGTGAGCGCAGCGGGAAAAGTCACGGTTCAGCGCATCGTCGTCGCGATCGACTCGGGTTACGTCGTGAATCCCGATACCTGCCGTGCACAGGCCGAGAGCAACGTGATTTACGGTCTCGGCCCCATCCTGTACCAGGAGAACAACGTGAAGAACGGGCGTATCGTCGAATCGAATTTCCGCAGCTTTCGGCTCCCGCAGATTTCCGAAATGCCCAAGGTCGAAACCGTACTGGTACCCACCGGCGGCTTCTGGGGTGGACACGGAGAGCCGGCCATCCTTCCCCTGGCGCCCGCGGTGTGCAATGCGATCTTCGCCGCCACCGGCAAGCGCATCCGCTCGCTGCCCCTCAAACACCACGATCTGCGCCGGGTTTAGGCGCATTTTCCGCAAGGGCGAGGAACTGTCAGCGTCCCGGCGTGCCCGGCGGCGCGGCACGCTGGTATTGCAGCGGCCACGGAACGGACTGCCCCAGCGCTTGGGCGGCGTGCAAAGGCCAATAGGGGTCGCGCAGCAGTTCGCGGCCCAGCAGCACCATGTCCGCCTGGCCGGTGCGGACGATGTGATCCGCCTGGGCCGGCGAGGTGATCAAGCCTACCGCGGCCGTGGCGATTCCGGCCTCGCGGCGGATGCGCGCCGCGAATTCGGTCTGGAATCCGCTTCCCAGCGGGATTTTGGCCGTGGGGGTAAGTCCGGCGGAAGAGACATCCACCAGATCCACGCCCAGGGGCTTGAGGGTGTGGCACAGCTCGACCGTTTCAGCCACGTCCCAGCCGCCTTCCTCCCAATCCGTGGCGGAAAGGCGCACCAGCAGCGGCAGGTTTTCCGGCCATGCGGCGCGCACCGCCATCACCACCTCGCGAACCAGGCGGGTGCGGTTTTCAAAGCTGCCGCCGTAAGCATCGCTGCGGCGGTTGCTCAGTGGGGAAAGGAACTGGTGCAGCAGATAGCCGTGGGCAGCATGGATTTCCACCGCCTGGAATCCCGCTGCGCGGGCGCGCCGGGCCGCAGTGGCGAACTGCTCGATAATTTGCCATATCCCCGCTTCGTCCAATTCCCCGGGTAGGGCATAGCCGTCGCCGAAGGCGATTGCCGAGGGAGCCAGCGTCGGCCAGCCGCCTTGGTCTTTCGGCAAGCTGCGTTGCGCCTGCCATCCCAGGCCGACGCTGGCCTTGCGTCCGGCGTGGGCCAGCTGGATGGCCGCCACGGAACCGCGCGCACTTATGAACTGGGCGATCCGGGAAAGCGGCTCGATCTGGCGGTCTTCCCAAAGCCCCAGGTCGCCCGCGCTGATCCGGCCTTCCGGCGCCACCGCGGTGGCTTCGACGACGATCAGCCCGGCGCCTCCGGCGGCCCGGCTGCCGTAGTGCACGAAATGCCAATCCCCGGCCATCCCTTCCTGCGCGGAATATTGGCACATGGGCGGGATGCCGATGCGGTTAGCCAAGCTTACGTCGCGCAGTTTCAGCGCTTCGAAAAGGTGCGCCATGGTGCTCCTCCCAAGATCAAAAAATACATTCAGTGCTCGTGCAAATCGCCTGGCCGATCGATGTCGCGTACGATCCCCGGATCTGCGCATTCGATCAGCTCCAGTTCGCCCCGATACTTGTGCAGCAAATCCCGTGCGCCCGTATCGCCCCGCAATGCCGCCAAGGCCTCGCGGAACCGGCTGGCGAAGCCGACCGGATGGCCGCGTTGCCCGTCGAAAACCGGTGCTGCCAGCGCGGCGCCGTTTTCCAGCGCAGCCCGGATCGCGGATACGGTATCCGGGCGGATGTAGGGCATGTCGCCGAGCGCCACTATCCAGCCGGCAGCGCCCGCACTGGCTGCAACGCCGGCGGCGATGCTGCTCCCCATGCCTTCGTCCCGGATCGGTGCGGCGACGATCTCGATACCCTCTGCCGCGAGCAAATTACCCAGCACCCGGTTGTTCCGGCTCACCACGGCCACGACATGCGGCATGGCCGCGCGCAGCGCCCTGGCGCTCGCCAGCGCGATGGCGCGGCCATCCGGCAGGGGGTGAAGCAGTTTGTCGCTGCCGAAGCGCGTCGCATACCCGGCCGCCAGCAGGATGCCGCAGAAGTGTCCG
>CALMWM010000053.1 GCA_937873435.1 uncultured Gallionellaceae bacterium | reverse complement strand
GAATATTCCAGCACCATCTTCGCTGTATAGTTTGTCGCGGTTGGCTTCCACCAGCGGCGTCGCGCCGGTAGCCAGCTGACGCGCACGATAGGTCGCAGCCAGTGCCAGTTCGAAGCGGTTGGGGATGTATTTCAAGCAATCGTCAACGGTAATACGGGCCATTTTATAAATCCTTAATTTAAGAGGCTGGGTGCTAGAGGCTGGAAACCAGCCTCTCACTTCATCCTGCTGATCATCCCGGCATGGCGGAGCAATTGGCGATCCATCTTCAGGCGCTGAGCCCGGATGACTGACTGCAACTCCTGCAATGCCGTGTTGAAATCGTCGTTAATAATAACATAATCGAATTCCTCGACATGGCCGATATCATCGCGTGCCGCCGCCAAGCGCCGGGCGATCACCTCGGCGCTATCGGTACCGCGCCCCTTGAGGCGTTCGGTCAGCACCTCCAGCGAGGGCGGCAGGATGAAAATCCCGACCGCCTCGGGGAAAATCCGGCGCACCTGGGCGGCGCCCTGCCAGTCGATTTCCAGCAAAATATCGGCGCCGCTGTTGACTACCCCCTCGATCCACGGTTGCGAGGTACCGTAGCGGTTGCCGTACACTTCCGCGCTTTCCAGGAAATCGCCGCGTGTCAGCATCTCCAGAAACGTTTTCTCGCCGACAAAATGATAGTCCTTGCCGTTCTCCTCGCCCGGGCGAGGCGCGCGGGTGGTGTAGGAAATCGACAGCTGCACCTGCCTGTCGGCCTCCAGCAGCGCCCGTACCAGGCTGGTCTTGCCCGCGCCGGAAGGCGCGGTGACGACAAAAATATGGCCTTTGTTCATAATGGTCGTTTGCTCCAAAGTAAATGAAAGACAAAAACAGTTTTGAATGTTGAGTGTTGAGTGTTTTGTTGAGGTCGCCGCACCAAGCGCGGCAGTATCGGATCACGCGCGAAGCGCATTCCACAACTCAGCACTAAACACTCAAAACTAAAAACTGCTTTCATTTATTGCCCTGGCGCCCGGCACCCCTGCGGCAGGTAGTTGTTGGGAATATTGGTCTTGTTCTCGCCCTTGATCGTCATCTTGTCCGGCCCCAGGGCATTGCCGCAGACCCAGGTGACCGGCACGATGGGCGCATCTTCCACCACGGCGGGACGCAGCGTGAGAATTTTATCTTTCAGCAGATTGTGCGCACGGTTGCCGAAGGTGAGATGGATAACGCCGTTTTGCACCGCCAGTGCGCTGATGTAATTGTTGACGACCTTGTCGGCGCTGGGCAATCCCGACGCCGCGTTATCCGCGGGAAATATCTGGGTCAGCCCCCATGCCGCCGCAATCGGCGTTTTGGCAATATCGGCCAGCGGCAACGCATTGACCACCTGCTCGCGCACGATGCGCTCCTGGAAAGTAGGGATCGACATCATTGCCAGGATACCCATGA
>CALMWM010000052.1 GCA_937873435.1 uncultured Gallionellaceae bacterium | reverse complement strand
TTCGGGCTGGCGAGCGGCAGCAACAGCGGGGAATTGTGGAAATGAGCGAATCCACCAAATCCGGTACCCCGCAGGCAGAACTGCAACCCTACTGTCAGGCCGAGCAGCAATCCCGGCGCGGCATGGATTTTTCCGCCATGCTCGAAGCGCTGAACCACGCCTCCGGTTTCGAGTTATATCGTTTGCGCTCGGCAATCAATCGCGTGCTTGACCAGCCGCAGTGGCTGGATGCCATACGCGCAAGGCTCCAGCCGGGACAGACCGTGGAATATTTCGACAATCAGGAAAATGCCATCAGGCGCGGTCGCATCCTGGAGCTGCGGCGCAAGCTCGCGCACATCGTCGAAATCGGCAATGGCAAAGCCTGGCTGATACCCTATACCTCGATCAATCTGGATGGCGCCGATGTCGAAATCCGTGAAAAACCCCATCAGGGGCTTGGGCGGAATGAAGTGTCCGTGGGTGAAACCGTCGGTTTTCTGGACCACGACAAGCGCGAGCGCAGCGGCCAGATTATCCGCCTGAACGACAAGACCGTGACCATCCTGTCTCAGGGGCAGAAGTGGCGTGTCGCCTATTCCTTGCTGCATCGGGTTATGGATTTGGCGTAATCATAATCCTAGAAACCTCAGTTGACCGCTTGCTAAATTGCCTAAGATGATGGTTCTAATAAATTTTGTCATGTGTATTGCGCCCACCCGTTTGGTGAGCGCGCTACGTGCTGGATTGCACGGTTTTGCGGGCGCATGGCTGCGTTGCAACTCCTTGGAATGGAATGACCATTCCGCGTCGTTGCGCCTTGCCCTGCACCCGGAAAACCGCACACTCCAGCCCGTCCAACTGAGGTTTCTAGGTTGAAATTACATCAGTCTTTCGAACTTTTCGTCGGCCTGCGTTATACCCGCGCCAAACGCCGCAATCATTTCATCTCGTTTATATCGCTGATTTCCATGCTCGGTATCTCGCTCGGCGTGGCGGCACTGATCGTGGTGCTGTCGGTGATGAACGGTTTTCAGACCGAGCTGCGTACCCGCATCCTGGGGGTGGCGGCGCACATCGAGATCAGCGGCGAGGGCGGTACGCTGCTCGGCTGGCAACAAATTGCGGAACTCGCCAAACAGCACAAGGAGGTGCGCGGCGCGGCGCCCTATATCATGGCGCAAGGCTTGCTATCTTTCGACCAGGCGGTGCATGGCGCGATGATGCGCGGCATTCTGCCGGAGCAGGAAAACCAGGTGGCCGACATCGGCGAGCACATGAAAATGGGCAGCCTGGACAATCTCAAGCCCGGCGAATTCGGCATCGTGCTCGGTTCGGAGATCGCCCGCGACTTGCGCGTGTCGCAGGGCGACAAGGTGGTGCTGATCGCCCCGCAAGGGCAGGTGACGCCCGCCGGGGTGATGCCGCGGATGAAACAATTCACCGTGGTGGGCATTTTCGAAGTCGGGATGTTCGAGTACGACAACGGTCTGGCGCTGATGCATTTGAGCGACGCCGCCACGCTCTATCGCATGGGGAAGAAAGTTACCGGGGTACGCCTCAAGCTCGACGAACTATTCGCCGCGCCGCGCGTGGCGCGCGAGTTGAATGCCACGCTGCCGCCGGGCATTTACGCCGGCGACTGGACGCGCGCCCACGCCAACTTTTTTCGCGCCATCCAGATCGAAAAGAACGTGATGTTCATCATCCTGCTGCTGATCGTCGCGGTGGCGGCCTTCAACATCGTTTCCACCCTGGTCATGGCGGTCACCGACAAGCAGGCCGACATTGCCATCCTGCGCACGCTGGGTGCATCGCCGTCCAGCATCATGAAAATCTTCATCGTCCAGGGCGCGCTGATCGGGGTGATCGGTACCTTTATCGGCGTGGCCGGCGGCGTGGCGCTGGCGCTGAATATCGACGTGGTGGTGCCGGCCATCGAACATGTCCTGGGTATCCAGTTCCTCGCCAAGGACGTGTACTACATCAGCGAATTGCCGTCCGAACTGGAATGGCGCGATGTCGGCGCGATCGCCGCCGTGTCGTTCGTGCTGACCCTGCTGGCAACCCTGTACCCAAGCTGGCGCGCCTCGCGCACCAATCCGGCGGAGGCGCTGAGATATGAATAGCCCGGTCTTGTCATGCACCAACTTGTGCAAAGTTTATCGCCAGGGCGACCTGGAAGTGCCGGTGCTGCTCGGTATTACACTGGAGATCGCCCATGGCGAGCGGGTGGCTGTCGTCGGAGCTTCCGGTTCGGGCAAGAGCACCCTGCTGCATCTGCTGGGCGGCCTGGACGATGTCAGCGACGGCGAAGTCAGCATCCTGGGGCGCAACGTCAGCAGCCTGAGCCAGGTCGAACGCGGCAATCTACGCAATAGTTCGCTCGGTTTCGTCTACCAGTTTCATCACCTGCTGCCGGAATTCAGTGCGCTGGAAAACGTTGCGATGCCTTTGCTGATCCGCCGCATGGCTAAAGAGCAAGCTTACGACCAGGCTGCCGCGATGCTCGGCCAGGTAGGATTGGGACATCGTCTGAAACACACGCCGGGCGAACTGTCCGGCGGAGAACGCCAGCGCGCTGCCGTGGCGCGCGCGCTGGTGACCCAGCCAGCCTGCGTGCTGGCCGATGAGCCGACCGGCAACCTCGACCGCGTCACCGCGCAAGGGGTATTCGACCTGATGCTGGAACTCAACCAGCAATTCGGCACCAGTTTTGTGATCGTAACCCACGACCTCGATCTGGCGGCCAAGGCCGACCGGGTGTTGCGTTTGGTGGATGGGATGTTGGCTTAATCCGGCGGAATAGTCGTGCGGTGCTTCCGCCGTTTGTTCCATTTCATCACGACATGGAGGCGCCACAAGCCCCGCGCCGCGAAATAACCGACGGTCGCGAGGATCACTCCCAGCACCGGGACGCCGACCAGCAATGGCTTGCCGAGTTTGGCAAGCCATTCCACGAACGCCGGCAGCCATTCGCTCCAACTTTCTGCTTCGAACTCTGCGACGATATTCGGCATGGCGCCGTCATGGCCGAGGATCAGCGTGCCGATGCGGTAGGCGAGCAGGTATAGCGGCACGAAGGTGAGCGGGTTGGTATACAGCGTGGTGAACACCGCTACCGGCAGATTGACGCGAAAGGCGATGGCGAAAAGGGCCGCGCCGAGCATCTGGAACGGGCCGGGAATCAGCCCGGTGAACAGGCCGATAGCAATGCCCCCCGCCACCGAGCGTCGATGCAGGTGCCACAGGTTGTGATGGGCAAGCAGCGGGCCGAACAGCCGAACCGCGCGGTTTTCCCGTATGCTGTCGTGACTGGGCAGAAATTTCTTGAAAAAGTTGCGCGGCATGAGGACGATCGGTTCGTAATGCAAGTCAACATCTTAGTCTTTGTCTTCGGGGTATGGCTACTGCAACAGCAGGCCGCGCTGCCGACGCTGGCGTGGTGGCTGGCGTTGCCTTTGCCGGTCGCGGCAGGCCTCATGTGCCGTCCGCTGGCTTTGCGGCGTGTGTTGTTCGCCGCAGCCTGGGCGAGTGCCGGTTTCCTGTGGGCCGCTTCCTTTGCCCAAGTGCGCCTGTCCGACCAATTGCCTCCCCGCTTGGAAGGGCGCGACATCCGTCTGGTCGGCGTGGTGTCGGCATTGCCAAGCGAAGGCGAGCGCGGCCAGCGCTTCGAGTTCGATGTCGAAAAAGTCATAACCCTCGATGCCGTGGTGCCGTCCCATATCCAATTGACCTGGTTTGCCGAGGGATATAGCGGGAAGGCTGTCGGGGCGCCGCCGCTGCTCCATGTCGGCGAGCGCTGGCGTTTGACGGTGCGCTTGAAGCGCCCGCACGGCAACGCCAATCCGCATGGTTTCGATTTCGAGGCGTGGGCGCTGGAGCGCAATTTGCGCGCGCTCGGCTATGTGCGCCCCGAGGAAAGCAACGTGAAGCTGGCCGCGCGCGTTTACCGCCCCGGCTACCTCATTGAAATGGCGCGCGAGGCGGTGGCGGCGCGTTTTCGCCGGACGCTGGGCGACGGCCATCCCTACGCAGGGGTGCTGAAAGCGTTGGCGATAGGCGAACAAAACGCCATCAGCCAGGCGCAGTGGCAGGTCTTCCAGCGCACCGGCGTGACCCATTTAATGAGCATTTCCGGCTCGCACGTCACCATGCTATCGGGCTTGGTGTTCGTGCTGGTCTACGGTTTGTGGCGGCGCAGCCCGGCGCTGAGCCTGCGTTTGCCGGCACGCAAGGCGGCGGCGCTGGCCGGGGTGCTGGCGGCGCTAGGCTATGCCTGGCTGTCGGGATACGGCGTTCCCGCGCAACGCACGCTATACATGCTGGCGGTGATTGCGTTGGCGCTGTGGATGGGGCGAGCCGGTTCGGCTTCGCGAGTGTTGAGCATCGCCTTGCTGGTGGTGCTGTTGTTCGACCCTTGGGCAGTGCTGGCGCCGGGATTCTGGCTGTCGTTCGGCGCGGTTGGGGTGATTTATTACATCAGTGTCGGCCGTTTGCGCCGTCCGCACTGGTTGCGTGAGTGGGGCATGATTCAGTGGGCGGTGACGCTCGGGCTGATGCCGGCGCTATTGCTGCTGTTCCAGCAGGTTTCACTGATTTCGCCGTTGGCCAACGCTTTCGCGATTCCGCTGATCGGCATGGTGGTCACGCCGCTGACCTTGCTCGGCGCAATCCTGCCGTTCGATTTCGTGCTGTTGGCGGCGCACTGGATCATGGGCTGGTGCATGGCGGCGCTGGAAGCCCTGAGCCGCTTGCCGGACGCGGTGTGGCAGCAGCATGTTCCGCCGTTCTGGACGGCCGCGGCGGCGCTGCTGGGGATCGCCTGGCTGCTTTTGCCGCGCGGTTTTCCGGCACGCTGGCTGGGGGCGGCGGGGATGTTGCCGATGTTCCTGGCACTGCCGCCGCAACCCGAGGAGGGCGCGCTGTGGCTCAGCGTGCTGGATGTCGGTCAGGGGCTGGCGGTGGTGGCGCAGACTCGGCATCACGCCTTGTTGTTCGATGCCGGGCCGCGTTTCAGCAGCGAGGCCGACAGCGGCAACCGCATCGTCGTGCCGTTCTTGCGCGCCGCCGGGATCGGCAAGTTGGACGGATTGGTAGTCAGTCACCACGATAGCGACCATAGCGGCGGCGCCATCTCGGTGTTGCAGGCGGTGCCGGTGGCTTGGCTGGCCTCCTCGCTGGTTGCCGGCGATCCGATACTTGCCCAGGCTCGGCGGGTGCTGCCGTGTTATGCCGGACAGTCCTGGCAATGGGACGGGGTGCGCTTCGAGATGCTGCACCCGGCGCTGAATAGCTATCAAAACCCGCGCCGCAAGAGCAATGACCGCAGTTGCGTGCTGAAAATTGCCACCCGCTACGATAGTGTGTTGCTGCCTGCCGACGCCGAGAAACTTTCCGAGCAGGAAATGCTGGCGCGGAATCCCCAGTTGCTGCCGGCAACCGTGCTGGTGGCGGGGCATCATGGCAGCAAATCTTCCTCCGGCGAGGATTTCATCGCCAGGGTGAATCCGCAAACGGTGGTGTTCACGGCTGGCTACCGCAATCATTACGGTCATCCCCATGCCGAGATCGTCGAACGCTACCGTCTATTGGGCGTGGCGCTGCGTCGCAGCGATGCCGATGGCGCGTTGTTGTTCCGTTTTGCGCCGGGTGGCGGAGTCCGGTTACAAGCATGGCGCGAAACGGAACCGCATTATTGGCAAAGCAATAAGCAAAATTCTTATTAAATTCTGCCGAGAAGTCTTTACTTGCTGGAAAAATCAGGGAAAATCGCTTACTGGAGTTGGCGGGCGCCATTTTGGCAATAAGCGAGCCGTTTTATAAAGACAATAATCCGGGGGGTGGCAATGTTTGGTAAACAGCAGTTAAAGCGGGAACTGGCCGAAGTGCAAGCGCGCTTGCAACAAGTCGAGGCCGAACGCGAATCGGAACGGGCACAGTGGGGGGCCGAGAGAGACGCGCTGTTGGCGCAGATGGGCCAGGGCAGCGGCAAGGACGAGATTTACAACAAACTGTTCCAGAACCTGGTCTTGTTTTCAGGCACTATCGGCGAATCGCAGAAGTCGCTGGCAAAGCTTGCCACCGAGATGCGGGCGCAAAAAGAGGACTCGGCCAAGACTTTCGGCTTGACCGAGACCAACGTAGATGCGGTCAACAAGATTGTCGGCAACCTCAATACGATGTCGCAGCGTTCGCGCGAAATCGCTTCCAGTGTGGAAGCATTGAGCAGCCGTGTCGGCGAGATCGGCGGCATCGTCAAGCTGATCAAGGAAATCGCCGATCAGACCAATCTGCTGGCTTTGAATGCCGCGATCGAAGCGGCGCGCGCCGGCGAGCAGGGGCGCGGTTTCGCGGTGGTAGCGGATGAGGTGCGCAAGCTGGCCGAGCGTACCACCAGCGCCACCAGCGAGATTTCCGGGCTGGTGCAGTCGATCCAGCATGAAACCGCCCACGCCAAAACCCAGATCGAGGTCAGCCCCCAACAGGTGGCGGCTTTCGACGCGGATACCAAAACTGCGACGGGTAGCATGTCCGAGTTGCATACCGTCTCGGAGAAATTGCAATATGTGATCAAGGCCAGTTCGTTACGCACCTTTGTCGAGGTGGCGAAGGTCGACCATCTGATATACAAATCGGAAATCTACAAGGTGTTCATGGGCTTGTCCGACAAGAGCGCAGCCGATTTTTCCAGCCATACCGGCTGCCGTCTCGGCAAATGGTATTACGAGGGCGATGGCAAGGAGTTGT
>CALMWM010000051.1 GCA_937873435.1 uncultured Gallionellaceae bacterium | reverse complement strand
TCGCCACTTGGGAGAGGGTAGGGGTGAGGGGAACGGTCATGGCCGATAAATCCATGAATGTTCGCGAGCGCGCCTTAGGCTATCTGACGCGGCGCGAGCATAGCCGTGTTGAACTGGCGCGCAAGCTGGCGCCCTATTGCGAGGAGCGTGACGAGATCGACGCATTGCTCGACGATTTCGCCCAACGCGGCTGGCTTTCCGAAGCGCGTTTTGCCGAAATGGTGGTGCAGGCGCGGCAAGGCAAATTCGGCTGCCGGCGCATTGTCCACGAACTGCGCGAAAAGGGCGTGAGCGAAGAAGCCATCGCAGCGGCACTGCCGGCAGTGCAGGAAAACGAGCTGGAAACGGCGCGCGCAGTATGGGCGAAGAAATTTGGCACGGTAGCGGCGGATGCCAAGGAAAAGGCGAAGCAGATGCGCTTTTTGGCGAGCCGGGGGTTCGAGCAAGAAGTCATCTTCAAGGTATTGAGAGGCATGGATTACTAGACTATTCGGCGCAATGTCTATATGGTTTTGCACTCCGTGCATTGCCAAAGAAAATGCCTGATTTTGCGTGTTATTCTTTGGCCGATTTCAGTGGCCGGTTTTGTAAAGTGGTGGTTCTTGAGTTATTGGAGAACCGTCATGCTAATTTTTCAGGTTTTTTTATTTATTTTCTTGATGTTTGTATCTACTGGCTTGCTTTGATAATTTTATGAAATCCTCCGAAATCCGCAAAAAATTCCTCGACTACTTCGCCTCCAAGGGCCACGCGGTAGTGCCTTCCAGCCCGTTGATTCCGGGCAACGATCCGACCCTACTGTTCACCAACGCCGGCATGGTGCAGTTCAAGGACGTGTTTCTCGGCGAAGACCAGCGGCCTTACGTGCGCGCTGCCAGTTCGCAACGCTGCGTGCGCGCCGGGGGCAAGCACAACGATCTGGAAAACGTCGGCTACACCGCGCGACACCACACTTTTTTCGAGATGCTGGGCAATTTCAGCTTCGGCGACTACTTCAAGCGCAATGCCATCGAATATGCCTGGGAATTCCTCACCGTGACGATGAAAATCCCCGCCGCCAAGCTGATGGTGACGGTCTATCACGAGGATGACGAAGCCTACAACATCTGGGCCGAGGAGATGGGCGTGCCGCGCGAGCGGATCATTCGCATCGGCGACAACAAGGGCGCCAAATACGCTTCCGATAATTTCTGGCAGATGGGCGACACCGGGCCGTGCGGACCCTGCACCGAAATCTTCTACGATCACGGCGCCGGCATTCCCGGCGGCCCGCCTGGTTCGCCGGACGAGGACGGCGACCGCTTCATCGAAATCTGGAACGTGGTGTTCATGCAGTTCAACCGCGACGAAAGCGGCAACATGAAGCCGTTGCCCAAGCCCTCGGTGGATACCGGGATGGGGCTGGAGCGCATTTCGGCGGTGATGCAGCATGTCCACAGCAATTACGAAATCGACCTGTTCCAGGACTTGATCAAGGCGGCAGCGCGCGTCACCGGAACCGCCGATCTCGCCAACAATTCGCTCAAGGTGATCGCCGACCACATCCGCGCCTGTTCCTTCCTGATCGTCGACGGCGTGATCCCCAGCAACGAGGGGCGCGGCTACGTGCTGCGCCGCATCATCCGCCGCGCCATCCGTCACGGCTACAAGCTCGGCCAGAAGCGCGCATTCTTCCATTTGTTGGTGGAAGATCTGGCGCAAACCATGGGTGCGGCTTATCCCGAACTGGTGGCGGCCAAGGAACGCGTGGCGGCGACCCTGAAACAGGAAGAGGAACGCTTCGCCGAAACCCTGGAACACGGCATGAGCTTGCTGGAAGGCGCCTTGCGCAAGGATGCGGCGCAACTCGACGGCGAAACCGCGTTCAAACTTTACGATACTTTCGGTTTCCCCATCGACCTGACCAACGACATCGCGCGTGAGCGCAATTTCGCCGTGGATATGGCCGGTTTCGAGGCAGCGATGGCGGCACAACGCGAGCGCGCCCGTGCTGCCGGCAAATTTACGATGAAGGCCGGCGTCGAGTATGACGGCCAGGCCAGCGAATTCGTCGGCTACGACAGTCTGAACTCGGAAGCCAAGGTGCTGGCGCTGTATTGTAACGGCGCGGCGGTGAACGAAATCCATGTTGGCGACGAAGCGCTGGATGCCGTGGTGGTACTCGACCGCACCCCGTTCTACGCCGAATCCGGCGGCCAGGCGGGCGACCGCGGGACGCTGTATTGCTCTCACGGCAACTTCCTGGTCGGCGACACTTACAAGATCAAGGCCGAAGTATTCGGCCACAAGGGCGAACTGACCAGCGGCAAGCTCGCGGTGGGCGATAGCGTGACGGCGCAAGTCGACGCCGAAGTGCGCGCTCGCTCGGCCTGGAACCATTCCGCCACGCACCTGCTACATGCCGCCTTGCGCCGCACGCTGGGCGAACACGTCACCCAGAAAGGCTCGGCGGTGGACGACAATCGCACGCGCTTCGACTTCTCCCACAACCAGCCGGTCAGCGCAGCCGAATTGCGCAAGATCGAACGCTTGGTGAACCACGAAATTCGCCGCAATCACCACGTCGAAACGCGCCTGATGAAGCACGATCAGGCGGTCAAGGCCGGAGCGATGGCGCTGTTCGGTGAAAAATACGGCGACGAAGTGCGCGTGGTGGGGATGGGCGAGTTCTCCACCGAACTGTGCGGCGGCACCCACGTCAAGCACACTGGCGACATCGGCCTGTTCCGCATCGTCTCGGAATCTGGTGTGGCGGCAGGGGTGCGGCGTATCGAGGCGGTTACCGGCGAAATGGCGGTGGACATCACCCAGGCGCAGCAAAAACAGCTGGACCAGATCGCCGAGACGCTCAAGGCGCAGCCGCAGGAAATCGACAGCAAGCTGGCACAGGTGATGGACAACGTCCGGGCGCTGGAAAAGGAACTGGCGAAACTTAAATCCAAAATGGCCTCCTCGCAGGGCGACGATCTGGTCAACCAGGCCGCCGACATCGACGGCGCCAAGGTGCTGGCCGCGGTGCTGGAAGGCGCGGATGTGCAAACCCTGCGCGAAACCCTGGACAAGCTCAAGGACAAGCTCAAGTCGGCAGCCATCGTGCTGGCGGCGGTGGGCGACGGCAAGGTGTCCCTGATTGCCGGCGTGACACCCGACCTCACCGCCAAGGTGAAAGCCGGCGAACTGGTCAATTTCGTCGCCCAGCAAGTCGGCGGCAAGGGCGGTGGCCGTCCCGACATGGCGCAGGCCGGGGGTACCCAGCCGGAAAACCTGGCTGCGGCGTTGGCGGGCGTGGCAGGGTGGGTGAAGGGTAAGCTGTAAAGATGGTCTCTCCCTTCTCCCGCAAGCGGGAGAAGGGCCGGGGATGAGGGCGGTAGCGTAACGACCAGCGTTGTCCAGGCGCAACATCCCTCACCCCCAGTCCTCTCCCGCCCTTGTACCCAAGCCGTCAGGCTGTCGGGTATACGGTAGAGGGAGTGCATTTGTCGCCAAACTGTTCCGCTGTTACATCGAGTCCGCAGAGATAATTCCATGTTGAAAAACCTCGTCGCCCTGTTCGCTGCCCTGTTTTTCTTGGTGCTGCCAGCCTGTGCCGAAGACAACTCCGCGTTGTATCAGCTTTCCACTATCCAGGCGCTGCTGGCGGGCCATTACGACGGCTTGGCGTCTGTCGGCGGGTTGAAGAAATACGGCGACATCGGGCTGGGGACTTTCGACCGCCTGGATGGCGAGATGGTGGTGCTGGATGGGCAGGTCTACCAGGTTCTGGCGGACGGGACGGTGCGCGTTGCCCCGGATGGTTCGACGACGCCTTTTGCCACGGTGGCTTTCGCGCGGCCGACGATAGTCCGCGAGATTGGAGCGTTCGCCACGCTGGCGGAGCTGGAACGGGTGCTGGACGCGCTGTTGCCGTCCGCCAACCTGTTTTATGCGGTACGGGTGCAGGGGCGCTTCGACGCGCTCAAGACCCGTAGCGTGCCGCCGCAACGCAAGCCTTACCCCAAATTGTCCGAGGTGGTGAAAACCCAGGCGGTATTCGACTTTCGCGACCTGGCGGGCACTTTGGTCGGCTTTCGCTCGCCGGAATTCGCCAAGGGCATGACGGTGCCGGGGTATCACCTGCATTTCATCGACGATGCGCGCGCCAGGGGCGGCCATTTGCTGGATTGCGCCGCCTCCGGGGCAAAGGTGGAAATCACCGTGCTGCCGCGCTGGCTGGTGGATTTGCCGGAGCAGGACGGTGCTGCGGCGCTGCCTAAAACCGACGACGAAGAATTGCGGAAGGTGGAAAAATGAGCGGGCGGCCCGTTAGTGACCATCCTCTTCGGTTTGTTGCATGAACGTCCTTAAGCTACCCGAAAAAATCGGCAAATACACTATCGCCAGCGAGCTCGGGCGCGGTTCTTCCGGTATCGTGTATCTGGCGAACGACCCCTTTAACCAGCGCGAGGTCGCGCTCAAACTGTCGAGCCCGGAAAACATCACCGACGAGGCGGACGCCAAGCGCTTCCGCAAGCTGTTCCTCAATGAGGCGACGCTGGCCGGCAAGCTTAACCATCCCAACATCGTCGCGGTCTACGACGCGGTGGTGGACGAGGATTGCAGCTATATCGTGATGGAATACGTGCAGGGCGACACGCTGAAAAAATACTGCCGTGCCGACAGCCTGCTGCCTATCGACAAGGTGGTGGCGATAATCTACAAGTGCTGCATGGCGCTCGATTTCGCCCACAAGCATGGGGTGATACACCGCTACATCAAGCCCGCCAATATCCTGCTGACGGAAGGCGGAGACATCAAGGTCACCGATTTCGGCGTGGCGCAGATTGCTTCCTCGCAGATGACCCAGATGACCGGGATGCTCGGCTCGCCGGCCTATATGTCGCCCGAGCAGGTGCGCGAGCAACGCCTGACGACCCAGACCGATATTTATTCGCTCGGCGTGGTGCTCTACGAGATGCTGGCCGGGCGCCTGCCTTACCAAGCCTCCAGCGGCTACGCGATGATCATGAAAATCCTCAACGGCCAGCCCCTGCCGATCGGCGAGTTGCGCCCCGATATTCCGCAGCGCTTGCAGGAGATCGTCGCACGCGCAATGCACAAGGATCTGGAGCAGCGCTATGCCGACTGGTTCGATTTCGCCCGCGAGCTCGCCGATGAATTCATCCTGCTCGAACGGCTGCGCGAGGATATCGGCGACAAGGAAAAATTCAACGCGTTGCGCGGGCTGGCTTTTTTCCGCGATTTCATCGACGAGCAGTTGTGGGAGGTGGTGCGCATCAGCGCCTGGGAAATCTTCGCGCCGAACCGCCAGGTCATCCTCGAAGGCGACGTCGGCCAATCGTTCTATATCATCGTCCAGGGCAGCGCCAAGGTCAGCAAGAGCGGGCGCTTGCTGAACGCCCTGAAGGTCGGCGATTGCTTCGGCGAAATGTCATACATCAGCCAGGCGCCGACGCGGCGCAGTGCGACCATTACCGCCGATAATCCGCTGAGCCTGGTGCGGATCAAGGCGGATTTGCTGGAACAATTATCGGAGGGGTGCCAATTGCGTTTTAACCGGGTGTTCCTGCAAACCCTGGTGGAGCGCCTGTCGCGCACCAATACGATGCTGGCGGCGAGCGGCCTGCCGCAGGAAACCGCAGGGTAGGGGAAAGACGGTTTTTAATGTTTAGTGTTTAGTTGTGGAATGCGCTACGCGCCTGGTGCAATACCGACGCGCATGGCGCGGCGATCTCAACTAAACGCTCAAAACCAAACACTGTTTTTTAAGCATTGCTTTTCGTCAGGTCGTTCGCCCAGTTCATCGCGGCCACTTGCGCCGGCAACAGGTCGTTGACCTTCAGACCGGAGGTTTCCAGCAATTCACCGGCAGCAGCGAAATCGCTCTGCTCGATTTTTTCCGTGAGTTCCAGCAGTTCGCCCAGCATCCCCTGGCGTTCCAGCAGTGCTTGGCGCACATCCGGGGCAAGATTGATTTGATCGGCGATTTCCGTCAACGGGATACCCAGCAAGGTGTCGAGGAGCGAGAGGATGCCGCTGATGAAAGCGCGATCCTGATAGTGCGTGTCGTTCGGCGCTTGCTTTAGCGCCAGCAATTCCATTAGTTTTCCGCGCGTTGCCGCCAGTTGCAGCAACGGATTGTCGGCCTGGCCGCTGTTGGGCACGAACATCAGCAACTGCAACCAGCGTTGCAGCTGGCGTTGCCCCAGGATCGTGATGGCGTGGCGCAGGGAATCGATTTTCTGCGGCAGCCCCATCGCGACCGAATTCACCAGCTGCAAGAGCTTGTAGCTGAGGGAGGGGTCGTGTTTGAAAACCTGCTCGATTTCCTTGGTTTCGGCATCGCCCAGTACCAGGCCGAGCAGGCGCAGCAGGGCAAGTTTCGAGGGGTCTGCGCGCTTGCCGGTGATGACGATCGGTTTGGCGTAGTAATATCCCTGAAACAGCTCGAAGCCCAGGTTCAAGCATAGCTCGGCCTGGGCGTGGTCGTCGATTTTTTCAGCGAGCAGTTTGACCGGCCAGCGCTTCAGGTGGCGCACGATGTCAGGCAGTTTTGCCTTGTCGACTAGCGGGTAATCCAGTTTGATCACGTCCACCAGGTCGAACAATATCTCGAATTGGGGATCTTCCGAGGTGTAGTCGTCCAGCGCCAGGGTGAAACCCATGGCTTTCAGTTGCCTGCAACGTTCGACTATCTGCGGCGTGACCTGGATGGTTTCGAGCAACT
>CALMWM010000050.1 GCA_937873435.1 uncultured Gallionellaceae bacterium | reverse complement strand
ATAGTCAGAATAATTCGTTAAGCGGAATGAACTTGACGGTTTCCCCATGTTGGATGGAAGTGCCTTCCTTTACTTCGATCAGGCCATCGGACCACGTGCATGAGGTCAGAACGCCTGAGCCCTGATGCGGGTAAATTTGTGCGACAGGGCTACCATCTTCCGAGAAAACCAAGCGCGCACGCAGAAATTCTCGCCGCTTGCTGTCGGGCTTGTCCCAGACGAAATCGGCGGGTAGCGGGTAGTAACTGGTTGTGACATTAACAACGCCTTGGCTGCGCAAGATGAAAGGACGGACGAACAGGCAGAATGTAATGAATGCTGAAACAGGATTGCCGGGCAGGCCAAAGAAAGAAGTTCCTGCGGCACTGCCGAATGCCAGTGGTTTGCCGGGCTTGATAGCGATGCGCCACAAATCCAATCTGCCTGTATGTTCGACCGCTGCCTTGACGTGATCTTCTTCGCCAACTGATACGCCACCGCTGGTGACGATAAGATCGGAACGTGCCGCTGCCTGTTGCAGTATTTCGACCGTGGAAGCAAAGTTATCGGACACGATCCCGAGGTCGATAACCTCGCATCCGAGACTTTCCAGAAGGCCCGTCAGAACGAAACGGTTTGAATTGTAGATTTGTCCTGGACGTAATGCCTGTCCGGGCATGACGATTTCGTCGCCGGTAAAAAATGTAGCAACCCGCAACTTTCGGTAAACTGGCACGCGATTCAACCCAACAGAAGCAAGCAGCCCCATTTCCTGCGGACGCAGCTTAATCCCGGAGGAGAGAACCTCTGCGCCGGATTGGATGTCTTCGCCGGCGCGACGGATGTTTTCTCCTGCTTTGGGGGCTTTGTCGATGACGACGTCGCCGTTTTCGGCGGTGCAATTTTCCTGCATCACGACTGCGTCACAATGCGGCGGGATTGGCGCGCCAGTGAAAATACGTGCCGCCGTTCCAGCATCCAGTGCTTGGCCAATACTACCGGCGGGGATGCGTTGCGTCACGCGCAGGGGTGTTGAGACGCTCAGGTCGGCTATTCTTACTGCATAGCCGTCCATGGCGCTATTGTTGAGCGGCGGAACATCAACGGTGGAAATTTGTGGGGTTGCAAGTACACGCCCCAATGCACATTCCGTCGCAACAAGTTCGATGTCGTCGAGTGGCTTTGCTTGTTTAAGCAGTAAATAGAGTGCTTCTTCCATCCGAAGCATGTTGGCTTTTTTCATTTCTTTCATGCAGCTAAACCCGTGTAACGCAAAATAAAGGTGGCGATTTCTTCTTTTTGGTTCAGATCGAACCAGGGCAAATGGCTATCAGGCGGAACATCGCCGGCAATCGCGATGATATGCGTGTCATCGTGAAACAGGAAGGGCTTGGCGTTGGTCGAACGATGCACCTCCAGCTTCGGGATAGCTTCTTTTTTGAATCCTTCGATCAGCGTCAGATCGCATGGCGATAGTCTTGCCAAATGTTCTTTCAGGGGCGGTTCTGGTGAGTTGTGTAGTTCATGCATCAGCGCCCAGCGTTTTGCCGAAGCAACCAATACCTCACCGCAGCCAGCCCGACGATGTCGCCATGAGTCCTTGCCGGGATGGTCGATGTCAAACTCGTGATGAGTTTGCTTGATCAGCGAAACCGTGAGGCCACGTGCCGTAAAAATCGGAATCAGCTTCTCGATGAGGGTGGTTTTACCTGCACCGGAGTAACCAGCGAAACCGAAGATTTTCATCACTTGTTCCGAATCAGGCGTTGTTTCTCACGCTGCCAGTCGCGGTCTTTTTCCGACTCGCGCTTGTCGTGCTGTTTCTTGCCCTTGGCTAGCCCGATTTCCAATTTGATGCGCCCGCGCACGTAATGCATATCGAGGGGCACTAAGGTAAAGCCTGCACGCTCCACCTTGCCGATCAGTTTGCTGATTTCTTCGCTATGCAGCAACAACTTGCGAGTGCGCACCGGGTCAGGATTGATGTGGGTAGAAGCGGTCGGCAACGGGCTGATATGGCAACCGATAAGAAATAGTTCGCCGCTACGGATGATGACGTAGGCTTCCTTGAGTTGTACGCGTCCGGCACGAATTGATTTGACTTCCCAGCCTTCTAGGGCGATGCCGGCCTCGTACTTCTCTTCGATGAAGAAGTCGTGAAAGGCTTTTTTATTCTGGGCGATGCTCATGGAGGCGTGAGTTTCTTGAAGAAATGCGGTATTTTAGCAGCTTTCCATATGACGGGCGTCGGTGCAGCATGGTAGTAGAGAAATCGGTGTTGGTGGGTTATTCGGCGCAACGCATGTTTGATTTGGTCGAACGGGTCGAGGATTATCACCTGTTCTTGCCTTGGTGCGGTGGAACTGATGTCCTGCGTCAGGATGGCGGTGCAATGGTAGCTACAGTGCGGATAGACTATCGCGGTCTGAAGCAGAGTTTTACTACTGAAAATACTCAGCAAGCGCCGCAGTTGATCAGCATGAAGCTGAAAGAAGGGCCGTTCAGTCGCCTAGAGGGAAGCTGGCGCTTTATTCCACTAAATGAAACGGCGTGCAAGATCGAATTTAAATTGCATTATTTATTTTCGAGTAAAATTCTGGAGAAGCTGGTCAGTCCGGTTTTCGATTACATCGCCAACAGTTTTGTCGATGCCTTTGTTAAGCGCGCGGAAGAAATATACGACGAATCATGAGCAATGAACTTTCAGTGGAAGTCGCTTATGCGCTTCCCTATCAGCAAACCATGCTGCCGGTTCGAGTCAATTCGGATGCGACGGTTTCTCAAGCAATTGAGCAGTCCGGGATTTTGGAAAAATTTCCCGAGCTTGAGTTGGCTACTTTGAAAGTCGGTATCTATGGCAAGGCAACCAAGCCAGATGCTGGTTTACATGACAAGGACCGGATCGAAATCTACCGTTCTCTGATCGCCGATCCCAAGGCAGTGCGCAAGAAACGTGCGGTCGATGGTGGTGACCCTCAAAAAAATCAGGCGGCCGAAGCCGCCTGATTGCAAGTTACTCGGGAAGGAGAATCTCCTTCCCCATCCTTGTTAATTACAGTTCGCCGGCATGTTTTGCCAGATAGTCGGCTACTCCGTCGGGCGAAGCCTTCATCCCTGCCTTGCCTTTATTCCAGCCAGCAGGGCATACCTCACCGTGTTGCTCGGTGAATTGCAGCGCATCTACCATACGGATCATCTCATCGATGTTGCGGCCCAGCGACAGTGCATTGACGACTTGGTGCTGGACGATGCCATTCTTGTCGATTAGGAAAGAGCCCCGCAGTGCCACCGATTCATTCAACAGTACGTCGTAGTCGCGTGCGATGGATTTTGAAAGGTCGGCCACCATAGGGAATTTAACCTGTCCCAAGCCGCCATTGTTGACGGGGGTGTTTTTCCACGCCAAGTGAGTGAATTGCGAATCCACGCTTACAGCAATAACTTCAGTGTTGCGATCCTGGAATTCTTTCAAGCGGTGGTCGAATGCCAGAATTTCCGAGGGGCAGACAAAAGTAAAGTCGAGCGGATAGAAGAATAGAACTGCGTACTTGTCCTTAACGTGAGTTTTCAGGTTGAAATTACTGACAATGGTATTGTCGCCCATTACTGCGGTGGCAGTGAAATCTGGAGCGGGTTTTCCAACTAATACAGCCATGTTTAATCTCCTTCGTTGATGGTGGTTTTTAGATCTTGTCTAAATCATGCTATAAATGAAATCTGATGTCAAACAGTTCAATATTGCTCATTGTTTGAACTTATTCGATGTTTTTCCAAGTCAATGAAAATATCCTTTTGCCGATCGTTCGTCAATTTCCCATCATTTGATATAATGCCGCTTTGCATTAAGGATGTAACAGCATGCGTGTTCTTCAAAAGGCGTTGACCTTCGACGATGTTCTCCTGGTTCCCGCGCACTCCAATATTCTCCCTCGAGATGTCAGCTTGGCGACTCGCCTGACTCGCGAGATTACCCTCAATATCCCACTGGTTTCCGCTGCAATGGATACCGTCACCGAGGCACGCTTGGCGATTGCGCTCGCGCAGGAGGGGGGTATTGGGATACTCCATAAGAACATGACAGCTACGGCGCAGGCAGCACAGGTGGCGCAGGTCAAGCGTTTTGAAAGCGGTGTGGTAAAAGATCCGATTACCATTTCTCCGCAAATGACCGTACGCGACGTCCTTTTGTTGACACGCCAGCACCGGATTTCCGGCTTGCCGGTGCTGGACGGTAAACAGGTCGTTGGGATAGTGACTAATCGCGACTTGCGTTTCGAAACCAACCTCGATCAGCCTGTCAGCAACATCATGACGCCTCGCGACAAACTAGTGACAGTCAAGGAAGGCACTAGCCGCGAAGAAGCCAAAGCGCTGATGCACAAGTTCCGCCTGGAACGTGTGCTGGTGGTGAATGACAGCTTTGAACTGATGGGTTTGGTAACAGTAAAAGACATTCATAAGTCCACCGAACATCCGCTGGCGTGCAAGGATCAGCTAGGTCGTTTGCGTGCCGGCGCGGCAGTCGGCGTGGGCGAGGGTACTGAAGAGCGCGTCGAAAAACTGGCTGAAGCCGGTGTCGACGTAATCGTGGTGGATACTGCCCATGGTCATTCCCAAGGAGTGTTAAGTCGTGTCCAGTGGGTGAAGAAGAATTTTCCGCAAGTTCAGGTGATTGGCGGCAATATCGCGACCGGCGATGCGGCGCGCGCCCTGATGGACTACGGCGCGGATGCAGTCAAGGTCGGTATTGGCCCTGGTTCGATCTGTACCACACGCATCGTGGCAGGCGTCGGCGTACCGCAGATAACTGCCATTGAAAATGTGGCAAAGGCACTGGAAGGAAGCGGCGTCCCATTAATTGGTGACGGCGGCATCCGCTATTCCGGCGATATCGCCAAGGCCATCGCTGCCGGCGCTAATTCGGTGATGCTCGGCGGCCTGTTCGGCGGCACCGAAGAGGCGCCCGGTGAAATCGAACTTTTCCAGGGGCGCTCGTACAAATCCTACCGTGGTATGGGTAGCCTCGGCGCCATGCAGCAAGGCTCGAAGGACCGCTATTTCCAGGACAACGAGGCAAATGCCGACAAGCTGGTACCGGAGGGTATCGAAGGGCGAGTTCCTTACAAGGGCAGCGTGCTGACTGTGATCCACCAGTTGATGGGGGGATTGCGCTCCAGTATGGGCTATCTGGGTTGCAAGACGATCGACGAAGTTCACGCTAAAGCGGAATTCGTCGAAATCAGTAGCGCCGGCATCCGTGAGTCGCATGTTCACGACGTGCAGATTACCAAGGAAGCACCAAACTACCACGTTGAATAATTGTCCTTAAGAGGGGCGCCTCGCGGCGCCTTTCTTTTTTTAGGGTCTTGCCAAACATGAGTCACCAGAAAATCCTCATCCTCGATTTCGGTTCACAGTACACCCAGTTGATCGCCCGTCGGGTACGCGAATGTAGCGTTTACTGCGAACTCCATTCCCACGACGTTAGCGAACAGTTCATTCGCGATTTCAAGCCGCAAGGCATTATCCTCTCAGGTGGGCCGTCGTCGGTCTACGACGAGGAAACGCCGCGTGCTCCGGACGTGGTGTTCAGCCTCGGCGTGCCGGTGCTGGGCATTTGCTACGGTATGCAGACTATGGCGGCACAACTTGGCGGCAAGGTGGAAAATGCCGCCAAGCGTGAATTTGGCTATGCTGAAGTGCGTGCTCAAGGCCATTCCATGTTGTTGCGGGATATTCAGGATAGCGCCAACGAGGAGGGATATGGCCTATTGGATGTATGGATGAGCCACGGCGACAAGGTCACGGAAATGCCGTCCGGCTTCAAGGTGATTTGTTCCAACGCTGCCACGCCCATCGCAGGCATGGCTGATGAAGCGCGTAAGTTTTTCGCCCTGCAATTCCACCCAGAAGTCACGCACACCCTACAAGGCAAGGCGATTCTCGCCCGCTTCGTCCATGACATTTGCAACTGCGGCTCGGATTGGAATATGCCGGACTATGTGGAAGAGGCCATCGGCAGAATTCGCTCTGAAGTCGGCACGGATGAAGTGATCCTGGGCTTGTCGGGAGGGGTGGATTCGTCTGTGGTAGCGGCGCTACTGCACCGTGCTATCGGTACGCAACTTACCTGTGTTTTCGTTGATAATGGCCTGCTTCGCTTGAATGAGGCTGAGCAGGTGATGGAAACATTCGCCCAAAATTTGGGCGTGAAGGTCATTCATGTCGATGCCAGTGCGGAATTCATGGGAAACCTTACCGGTGTTACCGAACCGGAGCAAAAACGCAAAATTATCGGGCGCGAGTTTGTCGAAGTATTCCAGCGTGAATCGGCCAAGCTCCCTAATGCCAAATGGTTGGCGCAGGGAACCATCTACCCGGACGTCATCGAATCCGCTGGCGCCAAGACCAAGAAGGCCCACGCCATCAAGTCGCACCATAACGTCGGCGGGCTGCCGGAAACGCTGCACCTCAAGCTCCTGGAACCATTGCGCGAACTGTTCAAGGATGAAGTACGCGAATTAGGCGTCGCCCTCGGTCTGCCACACGACATGGTCTACCGCCATCCTTTCCCTGGCCCTGGTCTAGGGGTGCGCATACTCGGTGAAGTGAAACGCGAATACGCCGAGCTGCTGCGCCATGCCGATGCCATTTTCATAGAGGAACTGCGCGCTGCCGGTTGGTACGAAAAAACCTCGCAAGCTTTCGCCGTATTCCTGCCGGTCAAATCCGTTGGGGTCATGGGTGACGGGCGAACCTACGACTACGTAGTGGCCCTGCGTGCTGTGCAGACCCAGGATTTCATGACCGCACATTGGGCGGAGCTGCCCTACACGCTACTGGGTAAGGTATCCAACCGCATCATCAATGAAATTAGGGGTATCAACCGCGTAGTGTACGACATCAGCGGAAAACCGCCGGCAACCATCGAGTGGGAGTGATTGGGGGTTAAGCAACCGCTGGTAACAACTGGCGAATAATCATAAAAAGCTCTGTAAATGCAGGGCTTTTTATGTTATGAATCTGCTTTGGCGTACTTGTTTACGTAGAGCTAGGGGGGCGAGATCGGTTTGCGCGATGGCCCCAATCTAGTGTCTGCTATCATCGAGCAGACTGACCGAGTCGAACTGGTGCTGATTCAAATCGTGCCGGCGTTTGACCAAGTACATGCTGCCGCTGACGAATATCCCGAATAGGGTAATGATGGCGTAGATCGAAAAATTCAGATAGATCAGCAAAGAGTAAAATCCTGTCATGAACAAAATCGACAGGTTCTCGTTGAAGTTTTGCACTGCAATGGAATGCCCAGCGCCCATCAAAATGTGACCGCGATGCTGGAGGAGTGCGTTCATCGGCACGACAAAAAATCCGGATAGTGCGCCAATACCAACCAGCAATACAGCTGCCAGTTCAATATCATGGACAAAATTCATGGCAATGACAATCAGCCCCATTATGATGCCGAGTGGAATCACTTTGACCGATTTACGCATGGTGACCATTCTCGCCGCCAGAGCTGCACCCACACCGACGCCAACGGCTACTACGCCTTGCAACATGCTGGCCTTGGAAAGATCGAGGTGTAGCGCTGCTTCCGCCCACTTGAGTACAATAAACTGCAATGTCGCACCCGCTCCCCAGAATAGCGTAGTGACGGCGAGAGAAATTTGACCGAGCTTGTCGCGCCACAGAAGCATCAGGCTGTGGTTGAAATCATGGATGAGATATAACGGATTCTTTTTCAACATGCGATGATCTACGCCGGTATCGGGGATATACAGGTTGAAAAGCGCGGCGGCGATGTATATCGCACCGATGATGCAGATGCTCATTTCCGGGATGGTATCGATTCCCGTGTCAATAAGTGGAAAATCGAAAGAAAGTAGCGTTTGGGCGATATCCGGCTTGACCAGCAGTCCGCCCACCGCAGTGCCGACAATAATTGCGATGACTGTCAGACCCTCGATCCAGCCGTTGGCGACAACCAGCAGGCGATGGGGCAGCAGTTCGGTAAGAATGCCATATTTGGCCGGTGAATAGGCTGCAGCACCTAGCCCGACAACGGCATAGGCGAATAGGGGGTGAACCCCCATGAACATCATCAGGCAGCCACCGATCTTGATGGCGTTGCTGATGAACATTACACGGCCTTTTGGCATCGAATCGGCAAACGCACCTACAAAGGCGGCCAGTGCAACATAGGAAACGGTAAAAAAGAGCTTGAGCAATGGCTCGTACTCAAGCGGAGCGTGCATCTCGCGTAACGTGGCAATTGCGGCGATCAGTAGTGCATTGTCAGCCAAGGCAGAAAAGAATTGTGCTGCCAGAATGATATAAAAACCGCGATTCATCCGTGATGGGAGTTGTTTAGCCAGTCGCTTTATAACACGAAATCCAGCATCCCTGCCACGGCGATTTTTGATACACTTGCCGCGCAAATTGTGGTTAAATATAAAAAAATTTAATTGACACCATTGGATTAATTATGGCAGATCGTCGTCTTCAGGTTTTTTATACGGTTGCAAAACAACTTAGCTTTACCAAGGCGGCAGAATTATTGTTCATGACGCAGCCTGCTGTCACCTTTCAGGTGAAACAACTGGAAGAGCACTTTAATACGCGACTGTTCGAACGCAGTCACAGCAAGATCACACTGACCCCGGCTGGGCGGTTGGCGATGGAATATGCTGAGCGCATCCTTAATCTCTCAAGCGAGATGGAAACCCGCTTGATGGAAATGACCGGCGATGTCAGTGGCATCCTGTTGATTGGAGCCAGCACCACCATTGCCGAATATATGCTGCCGAGATTGTTGGGTGATTTCAAGTCGAAATATCCTCAGGTGCAGACGCGGTTGACGGTGGCGAACTCCGAAACCGTTGAATCGAGGGTGGCCGACCATACCCTCGATATTGGCCTGATTGAGGCGCCGTCTCACCATCCGAGCCTGGAAGCACAAGTGTGTTGCGAGGACGAACTGGTTGCGATTTGCGCACCGCACCATAATTTGGCTAAGTTGCCTTCGCCTACTCCAGATCAATTGGCCACCTTGCCCTATATTAGTCGTGAGGCGGGTTCCGGGACGCGTGAGGTCGTGGATGATTTTTTTCGGCGTTCCGGCCTCAATCCAGAGGATTTGCATATCGTGATGGAGTTGGGAAGCCCGGAGGCCTTGAAAGGAGCTGTCGAGGCGGGACTGGGTATCGCCATCGTATCGCGCGCCACTATTCTCAAAGAGTTGAAGCTTGGAGATTTGGTGGCGCTGCCGCTGCAACCCCGCTTGATGCGGCCGCTTTCTCTCGTGTACGCACACGAGAAATTCCGCTCCAAACTACTGCAATCATTTTTGGATTTTGCTGCTGCCGGTCTCAAAACGTCAAATACGGAAGAGGGTGGATTGTCAGAAACGAAAAGAGACTGATTCGCCAGCCCCTTGCTTAAAGGGGTTGGAAAGACGGAAAAGAAAAAGCCCCGACATGATTTCGGGGCTTTTTTTGTTTGGTGGGCGATAGTGGGTTCGAACCACTGGCTTCCACCGTGTGAAGGTGGCACTCTACCGCTGAGTTAATCGCCCAATTTCAGAACGCGAGATTCTAGCGTACTCGCAAAAAATTGTCTATTGTCGTTCTTGAGAAAATTAATGGGTAAGGGTTTTTTGCACAAAATAGGCAGGATGCTTAAGGTTTCTGTGGTGCGCCGCCTGTTGCGTGTGGTTTGTCAATGGGAATGAGCGAAATTTTTCAATAAAATCATCGCATTCAAAATAAAAAAGCCGGCCAGAAGGCCGGCTTTTTTTGCCGAGCAAGAATTACTTCTTGTCGCCAGCAGGTGCAGCAGCGTCAGCGGCCGGTGCAGCAGCAGGTGCGGCGGCGTCAGCAGCCGGTGCAGGAGCAGCGGCGTCAGCAGCCGGTGCAGGAGCAGCAGCTTCAGGAGCCGGTGCAGGAGCCGGAGCTTCAACAGCCGGGGCCGGAGCGGGTGCAGGAGCAGCTTCTTCTTTTTTGCCGCAAGCGGACAAAGAAACGGCCAACAGAGCGGCAAGCAGGAGCGAGTGTTTCATCTTGTATGTTCCCTTTACAAAGTAATTACAATAATAAAAATCAGTAGAAATCGGCAATCATTAAAGTACAGTTCCAACTGCACTCCAGAATTTTAGCATGTCTTTAGAATATTTCTAGTGCTTACTCATGTATTTTACGGTGTCTTAAAAAAAATGAGGCTTCAGCGCAACATTCTTTTTAGCCGATAGATCAGTTCCAGAGCAGATTTTGGACTGAGTTCGTCTGGATCTGTTTCTGCCAATACTTCAATTATTGGAGATGGCAGGCTTTCCTCTGGTTCTGGCAGGGGGCTGAAAAGGTCGCCTTGCACGCCATTGGCGATGCCTTGCTGTTCCAGTAGTGCCAGGCGTTTTCTGGCAGCCTGGATGACATGGCCAGGAACTCCTGCCAGTTGTGCGACTTGCAGGCCATAGCTTTGGCTGGCAGGCCCTTCCTCGACGCTATGCAGAAATACGATGTGGTCGCGGTGCTCAACGGCGTCAAGGTGGACGTTGACAACCTGTTTGAATTCCTGTGCCAGTCGCGTAAGTTCGAAATAGTGGGTAGCGAAAAGCGTATAGCTGCGGTTTTTTTCTATGAGCTGTCTCGCAATCGACCATGCCAGTGCGAGGCCGTCGAAGGTGGAGGTGCCGCGCCCGATTTCATCGAGCAGCACTAGGCTGTGTTCAGTGGCGTTGTGCAGGATGCTGGCTGTTTCGGTCATTTCCACCATGAAGGTCGAGCGACCGCCTGCCAGGTCGTCGGAAGCGCCGATGCGGGTGAAAATCTGGTCTACCGGCCCGATTCTGGCTTTGTCTGCCGGCACGAAGCTGCCGCAGTGGGCCAGGAGTACGATTAGTGCGGTCTGGCGCATGTAGGTCGATTTGCCGCCCATGTTGGGGCCGGTAACGAGTAACATTTGGCGGGTGCGCGACAGCTTGGCGTCGTTGGCGATGAAGTTATCTATCTGGCTTTCTACTACTGGATGGCGGCCACCTTCGATTTCGATGGCTGCTTCCTCGGTGAATTCGGGGGCAACCAGATTTAGCGCTATGGCTCGTTCCGCTAACATTGCCAGCACATCGGTTTCGGCGATGGCCGCGGCGATTCCTTGCAATAACGTGATATGCGGCTGGAGTGTGCCCAACAACTGTTCATAAAGCATTTTCTCGCGTGCCAGCGCACGGTCCGAGGCGGACAGCGCCTTGTCCTCGAAAGCTTTAAGTTCTGGAGTGATGTAACGTTCGGCATTCTTTAGTGTCTGACGGCGGCGGTAGTCGTCCGGCACCTTGCCGCCTTGGGCGTGGGTTACCTCAATGTAGAAACCATGTACCCGGTTGTATTCGACTTTCAAGGTGGTTATGCCGGTACGCGCGCGTTCGCGGGTTTCCAGTGCCACCAGGAATTCGCCGCAATTGTTCTGGATGGCGCGCAATTCGTCTAATTCCGAGTCGTAGCCATCATTGATTACGCCGCCTTCGCGCAGTACCGTTGACGGTTCCAACTTGATCGCGCGCTGCAACAGAACCAGTAAAG
>CALMWM010000049.1 GCA_937873435.1 uncultured Gallionellaceae bacterium | reverse complement strand
TACGCAACAAATCGACGCGCAGCGGATTCCTGAAATCCACCCCTGGCGCCGTCATGTGCCGCATGAATTTTTCCCTGACGGCCCGGTACAGTTCCGGTGCAAGATCGTGCTGGGTATGGGTCACTTTCAAAATGCGTTCCTCGAACTGCTCGAAGCTGTCGAAGTGGCCCGGAGTGTTGAAAAATTTCTGGCACACCAGCTCGAACATCCCGCCCCGCACCGCCTGCTCTATCGCCGCGAAAGCGGCCTCGCGCCAGGCTTTCTCATCGTGGAACATACGCAGGATGTCGTTGAATTCCCCCGCATAGACCGGCTCGGAAAGATAAGCCAGCCCGCCGGGTTTCAACACCCGGCGGATTTCCGCCAGCGCCTGGAGCATCAGGTCTGCCGGGACGTGGTGCAGCGACTTGAACATCAGCACGATGTCGAAGCTGGCATCCGCCGCCGGGATCGCCTCGGCGCCGCCCCGGCAAAAGTGTACGTTGGCGGGCAGGCCGCCGAGAGCGAGGTTCCTGGCGTGCTGGATTTCATCCACCTCCAGCGCAGTGATCGCCGCCACTGCACAGGTTTTGGCGATTGCCAGCGTCTTGTCGGCCTTGCCGCAACCCAGCTCCAGGACACGGGCGCCCGTCAGGGGAAGCAGGTTCTCGTAGATTTCGCGCTCGTCGCAAAGGAGAGCGGCGTGGGGGTCGGAAATTTTCATCATATATCCAAACTGTTTTGCACCCTCCCTTGCGCGCAAAGCGTGCGGGGGAGGGATGGGGAGGGGGCGTTTGCCTGGCGAATCGCCGCCGTTCGCCCCCATCCCAGCCTTCCCCCGCGAGCGGAGGAAGGAGTGGTGGCGGCAGGTGGCGGGAAGTGGTTCATGGGGCGGCTTCCATCATTCGCGAAACGCCTTGAGGTAATGCCGCTCGAAAAAGCGCTTGGCCCAGTGGAACAGCCGCAGCGACGGCAGCAGCCAGGCGCGCTTGGGATCGCGGTAGACCAGAATCCCGGCATCCAGCGTATCGACGATACAGATCAATTCGGGACGTGGTTTGGCGACGGGAGGCTGGCCCTGCAACGCCAGCGCCAGGTTTTCCGCTACCGCCTTGGCCTGCAATTCCGCCATGTGCGCCTGCTTGGGCAGCCAGTCCGGGCCGGGGAAACTGCCGGCATCGCCGGCCACGAACACCAGTTCAGTGCCGGGCACCCGGCAAAACTCATCAGCCTGGAAGAAACCGCCCGGCGACAGCGGCAGGCCGGTGTTTTCCGCCCAGGCCGGGCCGGTGAGGCCGGGCATGAACAGGATCAGGTCGGCGTTGACGTGTCCGCCTTCGGTATCCACGCCTTTTTCCGAGAAGCCCAGCGGCTTGTGGCCGAGATGGGTATCGATGCGCCGCCGCGCCATCTCCGAGAGCAGCCCGGTGACGGCCTTCTCGCCCAGGCGCTTGCCCGGCTCGGCGGCGGCGTTGAAAAACACCAGCTCGAAATCCTTGCGCCGGCCCTGGCGGCGCAGCATGGTATCCACCCCGAACAACAGCTCGAACATCGGCCCGCCGCGCATCGCCGACGGCTCCTTGGGGTTGCCGCCGAAACCGAAGGCAATGCGCCCGCCGAGCATCCCGGCGATGCGCTCGCGGATCGCCTCGGCAGAGGCCACCCCCTCGCACAGCGTCAGCGCGTGTTCTATGCCCGGCAGCTTCTTGAGGAAACGCCCGCCGCTAGCGATGACCAGCGCATCGTTCTTCAACTCGCCCTTATCGGTGATCACGCTGCGCCCGCCGTCGGCCAGCCCGGTGACGCTGGCCGCAACGAATTCCAGGCGATGATGCTTGAGGAAAGGCTGCAAGGGCAGCACCAGGTCGCTGCCCTTGCGCACCCCTGAGGGAATCCAGATCAGGCTGGGCAGGTAAACGAATTCCGCCTTGGGCGCCACCAGCGTGATGGCGGCGGCGGGCAGACGGCGGCGCAGTTCGCGGGCGGCGGTAAGCGCGGCAAAACCGGCGCCGAGGATGAGGATATTGGGTGTCATGGTCGGGTTACGGGTCGGGTTAGAACTCGCAGAATATTAACATAACCTAATATACGACAACTGACCATTGAAAAAAGCTTCCTTCCACCTTTCTCAATTACCTATCAGCACTACTAGGTCGCAAGGCCGATAAAGCTTGATAAAGTCATTCTTCCACAACGGAAGTCCGATACGGAAAACCCATTCACAATGGTAAAACAACTTGAAACTCTCAAAGAAACTGTTCGCTTCCGCCCTTACCTTCGCCAGCATATCGGCTGCCTAAGCAACTTTTGATCTAGCTTTGTAGCAAGTGTTGCATCTTTTCTAAAACCGACCCCGAACTCCGTTAATTTTTTTACCCTCAAGGAAAAATTGCATGAAGAAAACTTTTGCTGTTGTGCCGTTGATTATTCTGTTGACCGGCTGCGCCACCCCTACGGTCGTTGATACTCGCAAGGTGGGTGATGTAAATCTGTCGTGCAATCAAATAACACAAGAAATCACTGAGGCAGAACGATTTGAAAAAGAGGCGCGCAAAGAACGCACGGTCACGGGGACAAATGTAGCTGCCGCTATACTCTTCTGGCCTGCCCTGATTGGGACATATTCAAATACTGAGCAAGCGATCAATGCGGCTAGAGAGAGAAAGGAAAACATGTTCAAACTCGCCACATCCAAGAATTGCCTAATCTAACGATGCTGTAGAAAAATCCGAACTTCCGATCTTCCGAACTTTGGGGCGGAACTTCGGGGGCAAGTCTAGCTTCGTTAGCTATCTTTAGGGAGTGACATTTTGAGTACGTTGAGATGTAGGGCCTACATATCTGGGTTAATCACCGCATCGGCGCTTTTCGGCTGTGCCAACATGGATGTAGGGGCAATTGCTGATGTAATGGAATTCGGAAGAACATACTATTCAAATTATTTGGGCGATGATGCGGCCAAGATTCGAGTCATGTACAACTCACCAATCTCCATTCTGCCAACGATAGAACTAAACTCCGGGAAGGTATGGCAGATACAAATGGGGGAGAGAACGAACAAGAGCCTGATGGGGATGCGGTGGGAGCGTGCACCAATAACTTTGGGAATACCGGGGTCGCCGCCGAAGTACAACTACACAGAGATTGCAGTCGCCCCCAATAAGGCCGTAACCATTAAGTTCTCCTGGACGAGCGGTGATCCAAAAACAGTCATTACGACTTGCAACGTTTCTTCAGTGCTAAGTCCTCAAGCAAAAGGGTACTACCAAGTGGCATTTGTTATGGCAAATAGGCGTTGCTGGATTGAGAAGACGGAACTCCGGGGACAGGTCTAGCCTTGTAGCATTTCAGCGAGGCCATGCTGCATCTTTTCAAGACTGAGGTTCCCTCGTTTTTTCGTCTTCCAATGAGTGTGTTTCATGCTACCAGTTTTTCGTCATGTTGACTGCTGATCCAGTCATTCAAGAACTGGGTCGGCGACTTGTAACCAAGGGTGGAATGCAGCCGTTTCCGGTTGTAAAACACCTCGATGTACTCGAAGCTTTCCGCGGTTATTGCCGCGTGCGTCA
>CALMWM010000048.1 GCA_937873435.1 uncultured Gallionellaceae bacterium | reverse complement strand
GGGTATCCGGTGGTCGGCGCGCTGACCAGAAACAAGATCGAACACGCGGTCGAGCTGGCGGTCGGCCACATTCGCCGCACCCAGGAAGAGGATGGCAAGTTCCTCTATTACTACGACGCCGCGCTGGATTCGCGCCGGGACCACGAACACCCCACCCGGAATCTGCAAAAGAACCCTTATTACAATATCCTACGCCACGGTGGGGGGGGGCTGACCTGTATTTTTCACGAAAAATACGCCCGCCGGGGAGAGACTTTCGAAAATGTGCGGCGCGCCATTGACTACCTGATTTCCCAGGCGCGGGTGCAGGATTACGGCGGACGTAAAGGCGCCTACATCTACAGCGAGAAAAAAGCCAAGCTGGGCGGCTCCGGGGTGGCGCTTTACTTGATGGCGGAATACCAATTGGTGACCGGCGATACCCGCTTCCGGGAATGGACGAACCGGATCGCCTGGCATTTGCTCAACCAGATCACCGCCAGCGGCGAATTCATCTACTACAACATCTATCTCGACAAGCCGGTGACCGAGGCGGAAAACCATAATTATTTTTCCTTCTACTATCCCGGCGAGGCGGTGTGCGGGCTGGCCAAGTACCTGCACCTGGTCGATGGCGAGGGTAGGGGAGAGATATTCGAAAAGCTGCACAAGGCGCTGGAGTTTCTGCTGATTGTCCGTCCCCGCACCCGGGCAAAGGAATACACCGCGGTTCCTTCAGATTCCTGGCTGATGATGGGCATCATGGAGCTGTGGGATTTCGAGGAAATGCGCGATCCACTGTATGCGGATTTCGTTTTCTCCGATGCGCAGGAGATGGTTGCCCACCAGTACAAGGTGACGGATGCGCCGTATCCCGACTATGCCGGCGCGTTCTACTACAATTTCGGCGATTATCCTTATGCCGACGGAGCGCGTTGCGAGGGCCTGCTCGGTGCCTACGAACTCGCCGTCAAAATCGGCGACCGGGAAAAAGCGCGCCAGATCTGGCAGGCATTGCGTTTGGCAGCCTGGTCGTTGATGCACTTGGTCAATACCGAGGATGCGATATATTTCGCACCCAATCCGGCTCTGGCATTGGGCGGTATCCGCTTCAAGTACACCCGCCAGTGGTTCCGTATCGACACCATCCAGCACGTCGCCTCCTTTTTTGCCAAGCTGTTGCCTTACTGGGAGCAGGCCGAGGCGGATTACGCGTCGTGATCGCCGCGCTCAGCGATTGGCATTACTCTGCCGAGCAGCGCTTGGGCGGCGGCGGTTACGCGCAGACCTACCGCTGCCATAACGCCGCCTTCGGATCCGGCGAGTATGCCCTCAAGGTGTTCGACAACCCCTTTTTCGTCAACACCTTCGAGAAGGAAGTCGCGGCACTGAAAACCCTGGAAGGCTGCCCCGGCACCCTGTCGCTGGTCGACTACGGACGCGATGCACAGGGTAAGCTGTGCATCGTCACCGGGTATGTTGCAGGTGTCAGGCTGGACCAGCATATCGCTACCTGCGGGCCGCTTTCCCCGGAACAAACCCTAAGCCTCGTTGAGCAAATTCTCGCCGTGATGTCCTTCGCCCATGCCAAGGGATTGCTGCACAAGGACATCAAGGCATCCAACATCCTGATGGACGGCGAACGTTTTACCTTGCTCGACTGGGGCGTCGCTGAGCCACGCGGTGACGGCAGGTCGGAAAGCATCCGCGCCAGCCAGGATTTCGTCGCGCCGGAGTGCTATTACGGTATTCACGATTTCGCCACCGATTTCTATTCCCTGGGGTGGTTGGCGGTACAGGCGCTGACCGGCTCCTTGCCGTATCATTTCGACAAAATCTCCGACCGCGATTACCGGGTCGTCGCCCACTGCCTGGAACGGCCCGAGTTGCCGGCGGGATTTCCTGAGCCATTGCTCAGCCCGATCCTCAACTGGCTCGCCAAAAAACCTGAAGATAGATTGCTGGGCTACGATCTTGCTGTCTTGCAGGCACAAGCTCGCAGCAGAGAAACGGATTTTTCCGGCTTCATGGATTTGCGCCGCATCCAATGGGAATTCGCCTACCTGCATCTGGCAGCCAGGAATGGCATCCCTTATGCCCAGCATCAGTTCGCCCTGCGCCTGCTCAAGCAGGAGGAACGTGTCGACGAGGCAATATATTGGCTGGAGCGGGCCAGGGAGGCCGGTTACGTACCCTCTATCTATCGGCTTTCCCGGACGCTTAAGGGGGACGGGAAAGCTCAATTGCGCGCCGAGGAGTTGCTTCGGGAGGCGGCTCAAGCCGGGATGGCAAAGGCCCAATATCGCCTTGGGATATCCCTGCTGCGCGCCAAGGGAAGTAAGCGGGATCTGAAACAGGCTGCCGATTGGCTGCAACTCTCGGCAGATAACGGTTTTCCCGCAGGGCAATACGAACTGGGCCGGCTGCTGGCAAAGGAAATCGACAGGCCGGACGAAGCCGCCAGATATTTACGTATGGCTGCCGAGCGTGGTTTTCCGAAGGCTGAGGGAGGGTGAAATGATTACGATCTACCAGAATTTCAGAATACTTCATCTCATTCCATCGCAAATTCTGAGAGTCGCAAAATTTGCGCAAACGAATAAACCACAGGCTTTGGGTTGAAAGTGCCGTTGCATCGTTTCTGCCGTTTGCTGTGCGGCATTGTTCTCGCTCTGTTTTTCCAGGCTGCCTGCGCCGATGGGCGTGAACAGCGCGAAGCGCTCGACCGGCGCTACGTCTCCGACATATTTCGGATCTATTACACAGCGGAAGGAGCGAATGCCTTCGTCGGCAGGATGGCGGGTTCCGCGACATCCGGTGAGTTGGCGCAGCGCCTTGGCAAGCAGCTTGACCACGGCTACCGTTTTTATTCCGGGGTCGTAGGGCTGATCCCGCCGTTTGCTAATCCGCGCTACAGGAACGTGAATGCCATTGACGTTCATGTAGTCGATCTCGGTGGCAAAAACGGATCTGCCGGCGATACGCCTTTCGTCTACCGCTACCGTAACTTCGATGATTCCATTCCCGCGCTTACCATCAGTATTTCCAGCCATTGGAAACCGGGAAACCTTACGCCCGAGCATGAAGTGTTTCACGCATTCCAATACGGCTACACGTTCTTCAAGAACGGCTGGTTTCTCGAAGGGCAGGCGCGCAGCATCGGCAGCGCCTTCGATGGCCAGGGATTCCAAAGCGCCCCCTTGCCGCGCAACGCCATCGAGTTGCGCCAGTTGTTGACACGCACAGCCGATGCGGCTCCCTTCTGGAACCGGCTGATGCTTTTGTGTGATCAGGCTTGTCCGGTATCGTGGTCGGGTACGTCTTACCATCCGAAAGTGCGTATTTGCGGTGATCGGTTTCTCAAATCCTCTCTTGAGGAATTCCAGAAAATAGACAAGGAAGCCGCGCAAGCACGGGGAATCAATCCGAACGATTGGCCCGAGAGAGAACAGCGCTCGGAAGTGAACAACTTCTGGTTGTTGCGCGGCCTGGCTCGCACGATGGAAAAGCAGTGCCCCATCGCATCGGATGCAGAGCTGCGGAGTTTTTACAGCTTATTGGGCGAACAGGGGCAATGACCGGCTTTATGAAAACCATTTTCGTTCAAATAGCCAGTTATCGTGACGCCGAATGCAAACACACGATCCACGATTTGTTCAGCAAGGCGGCTTCGCCCGACAGGATTTATGTCGGGCTTAACTGGCAATACGCAGAGGAAGACGCCGATACACCATTTTTCGACCATCCTTACCGTGATCGTATTCGTATCCTCCGGTTTCCCTATACCGAAGCCAAGGGTTGCTGCTGGGCACGGAGCATTACCGAGTCGCTGTACCGCGGTGAGGACTATGTGTTCAATATCGACGCGCACATGCGCTTCATCGAGGGGTGGGACGAACAGCTGATAAGTCTCCATGACCAACTCGTCGCCGAAGGGTATGCGAAGCCGGTAATCAGCTACTACCCTCCGGCATATACCCTGCCGGATGATCAGCTTGACGACAGAATCACGAAAATGGTTCCGCATGCGTTGGTGGTGAACGGCGAGAATCGCCGCATCTTCATCAACAGTCGCGGCGCGTCGCTTCCTCCCGGCAATCCTCCCTTCTTGCAGTCCTGCGTGGCAGCGGGATTCCTGTTCGCTCCCGGCAGCATCATCGCGGAAGTTCCTTACGATCCGCATCTGTATTTTTTTGGCGAAGAAGTCACACTCGCCGCGCGTCTTTGGACCCACGGTTACGATCTGTTTCATCCGGGGTGTGTGCTGGCTTACCATCTTTATAAACGCCAGAAAGACGCTTCCGGCACCATTAAAAAAAATCGCAAGTTGCCGGTTCATCAGAGTGAACATGCTGATTCCGATGAACGCACGCGGCGCTCTTACGCGCGAGTACGTCATATCCTCGGTACCGAGCCGAGTTCGGAGCCAGAGGTAACCCAGGAACTGGATCGCTATGGGCATGGAAAGGCGAGGTCGATATACCAGTTTTCCCGTTTCGCCGGCCTCGATTTCCAATCCCTCAAGATACGCGCGTTTACCCGGCATTCGATACATTTCAAGGAGCGTTTGCCAGCCGGGGCAGACCGGGAAATCGCTGCGCTGGCCCGAGCCGAGTCGGAAGCGCGCGAGCAGCGACAGACGGATGATGTCGCCTCGTTGCTGACCGCGTTTTCCTTAACCGGCGTGTGTGGCGTTCTCGATTTGGGGGCTCTTTTTGAAGAATCCTTCGTCGCCATCCGTGATGATAAGTTTGCCATCGGGTGTTACTTTGCATTGAGCGTATC
>CALMWM010000047.1 GCA_937873435.1 uncultured Gallionellaceae bacterium | reverse complement strand
GCAACTCCTTGGAATGGAACGACCATTCCGCGTCGTTGCGCCTTGCCCTGCACCCCAAATGGGGTAAGCAGGCATTTCGCTGTCAGGCGAAAGCTCGCAAAAACCGCACACTTCACCCCGTCCAACTGAGGTTTCTAGGATAATCCCTCCCCGATGAAAATTTGCATTTACCCTAGCGGCTGGCATGGCCGCCTGCGCCAAGGCGTGGGCGCTTACCGGCCCTGGCTGCTTGACCAAGGTTCCTTGACCCGGCGTATCGTCGCGCGCTGTCCCGCATTCAACGTTCGTCCCGTGGGGACCCAGTCCGGCCTGTGGCAAAACGCCGCCGCGCAGATCAGACCGCAACGCGCCCTGTTGCGCGAGGTCTACCTGTACTGCGGTACAACCCCTGTCGTCTATGCGCATAGCGTGTTGCCGCTCGACAGTCTGCACGGCACCTGGCGTTCGTTGCGCAACTTGGGGGAGCGGCCTCTCGGCGACGTGCTGTTCCGCAATCCGCGCGTGCGGCGCACGCCGTTGCAATTCCGCAAATTGCATCGCACCCATTGGCTGTACCGGCGCGCTTGCCGCGATCTGGTGCGGGCGCCGGCCTTCCTGTGGGCACGGCGTTCGGTGTTTATCCTCAAGCACCGCCCTATCCAGGTGACGGAAGTCTTTTTGCCGGGGATCCTGGCGCTATGAACTGGATCGAACGCCTTTCTCTTTACGAAAAGCTGATGCGGCTGGATAAGCCGATCGGCATCCTGTTGCTGTTGTGGCCCACGCTGTGGGCGCTGTGGCTGTCCTCCGGCGGCCACCCCAACTGGCTGATCGTCTGGCTGTTCACCATCGGCACGGTGCTGATGCGCTCCGCCGGTTGCGTGATGAACGATTACGCCGACCGCCATTTCGATCCGCATGTCGAGCGCACCAAGAACCGTCCGCTGGCCGCCGGGCTGGTCTCGGAAAAGGAAGCGCTGGCCTTGGCCGGCACACTGACGCTGCTGGCCTTCCTGCTAATCGTGCGCCTCAACAAGCTGACCCTGTTGCTGTCGTTGGCTGCGCTCTTTCTCGCGGCCAGCTATCCCTTCACCAAGCGCTTTTTCGCCATTCCCCAAGCCTACCTCGGTATCGCCTTCGGCTTCGGCATCCCCATGGCCTTTGCCGCCCAGACCGGTGGGGTGCCGGGGCTGGCGTGGCTGCTGCTGCTCGCCAATGTGTTCTGGGCGGTGGCCTACGATACCGAATACGCCATGGTCGACCGCGAGGACGACCTGAAAATCGGCATCAAAACCTCTGCGATCACCTTCGGACGCTACGACGTGGCGGCAGTGATGCTGTGTTACGGCGCGACGCTGGGTATCCTCGCCGGGATCGGCGTATCCTTGCATTTCGGCGGGCTGTATTTCGCCGGGCTGGCGGTGGCGGCAGCGATCGCGGGCTACCATTACACGCTGATCCGCAACCGCGAACGGAGCAAATGCTTCAAGGCGTTCTTGCATAACAACTGGCTGGGCGCGGCGGTGTTCGCCGGCCTGGTGCTGGATTACCTGTTTGCCTGAGGAAAAAACATGAAAAAACTGATCCCGCTACTGCTTGCCCTCGTCGCGCCCTTTGCCGCTGCGCAGACGCAGCAGGGCGTTCCCGAAGACCATCGCCAACTGGTGAAAATGCCTGCTCCGGCGCAAGCCGCCCAGCGCGCCGACATGCTCGACCACTTGGCGGCGCTCAACGAAATTCTCGGCTATGCCGCCGAAGGCAAATGGCAGGATGCCAGCGACACCGCCGAAAAACGCTTGGGCGAAAGCTCCATGGGCAAGTACCGCATGGCTCTGCGCGGCCAAGGGCCGGGCCGCTTCATGCCGGAGCCGATGCGCCAGATCGGCTGGAGTATGCACAGCGCAGCCAGCCAGTTCGCCAAAACCGCCAGGGAAGGCGATTCCGCCAAATCGTTCGCGGCCCTGCAACAGGTAATGGCGAGTTGCGTGGCTTGCCATATGAGTTTTCGGACACGGTAGATAGTCAGCGTGTCCCAGTATGTGTGCGAGGGGTTCCTTGACCGAGCATTTCTGGGTGTATATAGTTAATGTATATAGCTTCACGCTCGGAGATATCATGGCAATCAGTACCGTTTTCAGCAACAACCGCACTCAGGCGGTTCGTCTCCCTGCCGATATGCGCTTTCCCGATTCCATAAAAAAAGTCGAAGTGAGGGTGGTCGGGCAGGAACGGATCATCGCGCCGGCCGAGTCGGCCTGGGACAGCTTTTTTTTCGACACTCCCGTGCCCACCGAGGATTTCATGGCCGAGCGCGCCAGCCAGTCGCAGCCTGAACGCGAGAGCCTGTAGGCATTGGCGATGCTGAAATTCCTGCTCGACACTAATATCGTCATATATGTGATCAAGCGGCGCCCGCCGGAGGCGCTGGAAATGTTCAACCGGCATCATGGCCGGATGGCGATTTCATCCATTACCCTGGCCGAGTTGGCCCACGGTGCGGAAAAGAGCAGCGATGTGCCGCGCAACACCGCCATCGTCGAGGATTTCGCGAGCAGGTTGGCAGTGTTGCCTTACGATGACAAGGCGGCTTGGCATTACGGGAACATCAGGGCCGTGCTCGAAAAGCTGGGGCAACCGATAGGCGTCAACGATCTCCATATCGCCGCCCAGGCGCGCAGCAACGGCCTGATGCTGGTGACCAACAATCTGCGGGAATTCGAGCGGGTGCCGGGATTGTTGCTGGAAAATTGGGTGGGGGTACACGAATGAGGCACCTTGCTGGTTATGTTTGTTGTCAAAGTTCATCCTTGACGTTTCTCCTCTTACTCCGTAAGACGGGAATGGTGAGAACCGGTATACGATGGCGCGATATTTGCGCCATTTACCGTCAATAATTTCAATGCCATGGCCAAAATCGTGTTTCCCCCACACCTTGAAGCCTTGCTCAAGGACAGCGCTTACCTCGCTCCGCTGCAAGCGCTAGCTGACCAGACGGCAGTTATCCTCGCCGATAACAAGCTTCCATTTTTCCCCGACTACACCGATCACGGCATTGAGCACGTCAATCGGGTGCTCGCAACGGCAGAGGAGTTAATTCCCGACGAAGTCTGGCAAGCCAACACCGCGACACCCAGCCAGCCGATATTCAACGATGCCGACGCCACCGTCTTGGTCGGCGCAGCGCTGTTGCACGACTTTGCCATGCACTTGCGGGAGGACGGCTTTCTCGAACTGATCCGCCCCCCTTCGCGTTTTCGGCCCGTTCACTGGTTTGAAGAGAAGCTGACCGGCTACGGCGGCGACCGCCCGTGGGGCGACCTGTGGGCTGACTATACCCGCGAAGCGCGCCGTTTCAGCGACCGCAAGCTTGCCGAGATCATCGGACTCGACGAAGTGCGCAATGGCTGGAAGTTCGAGCGTTTGCCCGACAGCGCCGCACAATGGGACAGCAACCACAAGCGTGTCATAGGTGAATTCATTCGCCGTCACCATGCCCGGCTCGCCCATGAAATCGCGCTGTATGGCTTCCCCGGTGCGCCCGTAGGCGAAAAGGAACATGAGTTTCCGGCCATGGGCGAGCGAGGCCACAAGCTCAGCAAGCTGGCCGATCTGATCGGCCTCTCCGCCCGTTCACATGGGTTGTCTTTGCGCGTTTGCATGGCCTACCTCGACGCCTGCCATTCCGGTACGCCGCGTCCGATGGGGGTATTTCTTCTCGTCACGGTAGAGCCCGGGGGAGACGAATCGCCAGATCTCGAACAGGGTATACGGGGCCGTAAGCAGCAGAGACGCAAAGAAGGCGATCTTCATGTGGATGAAGAAGGCCTCCGGGAGTCCCGTAAAGATCATCGAGCTCTGCGCCGGCATGACATCGACAAGCGGCTTGGTGACCACCCGGAATGACCAGTCCTTGAACAGGTAGCAGATACAAAACCCAATGC
>CALMWM010000046.1 GCA_937873435.1 uncultured Gallionellaceae bacterium | reverse complement strand
AGGCCGGGGCGTTCCAGACCGAAGCCGAAGCCGACAACCTGAAAGCCAAGCTGGCGCTAATGGGCATGGAGGCTGTGATCCAGACCGCCAACATTCCCGACAAGGGTATCTGGCACCGCGTGCGTGTCGGCCCATTCGCCAATATCGAAGAATTGAACAAGACGCGCGGGCAGTTGTCGAAAAACGGCATCCAGGCCAGCCTGGTCAAAATTCATGAATAAACTCTGGAGATTAACAATATGAAACAACTCAAATTCCTGGTATTCGCCTGGCTTTCCTGCCTGGCAGTTGCAGCCTATGCCGATCCGCAGCTGGGCAGGGAATATGGTTTGGTGGCGCACCCCGAGCCGACCGACATGAAGAAAATCGAAGTGACCGAGGTGTTTTCTTATGCCTGTCCGCATTGCTTCGATTTTGAACCGACCATCCATCAATGGTCGAAAAAGCTGCCCAGCGATGTGACTTTTACCCGCCTCCATGCCGCCAGCAACCCGAGTTGGACGTCGCTTGCCAAACTGTATTACGCCCTGGAAGCGCTCGGCGAGCTGGATCGCCTGCACGCCGAAGCGTTCAACGCTTTCCACATCAAGAACATCAACCTCAGCGACGAGAAGGCCGCAGCCGATTGGCTGGGTAAACAGGGCGTCGATCCCAAGAAATTTGCCGACACTTACGCCAGCTTTGGTGTAATGGGCAAAGTGTCACGTTCCAAACAGCTGACCTCGGCATACGGCATCAACGGCGTGCCGACCATCGTGGTGGCAGGCAAGTACCAAACCTCGGCTCAGATGGCCGGCGGGCATGAAAATGCGTTGAAAACCACCGATTACCTGATCAACCTGGTACGCCGCGAGCGCGGCGGCAAGTAACCCCAAGAAGCACACACAGGAGCGGCCTCGCGGTCGCTCCTTCACAACGTTGTTTGTCGGCTGACCGTCGAAATTGACACCCCGCCCGACCCCGTATATTCTCCACACATGAAAACGCAACACGACATTCCTCACGCACCGATCTTCGCCAAGCGACTGTGGCTAGGGTACCAGCTCGTTGCCGCAGCACGTTCCTGTATTAAATAAGCATTTTTTACCGGGCAACTGCGGGTCTGACCGCGTTGCCTGAAGTATGCCGAAGACCTGCACTAGCCGATTTTCAGGGTCTTCAACCATGGCAAACCATTCATCAAGTATTCCGGCCAATCGCGACGTGCTTATCGGCGTCGCTTTTGCGCTGCTCGCGGCGGTGGGCTTTTCGGCCAAGGCGATCCTGGTCAAACTGGCTTATCTCGATCGCGTCGATGCCGTCACGCTGCTGGCGCTGCGCATGGCCTTCTCTGTGCCGTTCTTTATCGGCGTCGCGCTGTGGGCAGAGCGCCAACAACCAGCGCCGCTCGACAGGCATGACCGGCTGCTGGTCGTGGCGCTGGGTTTGGTCGGCTATTACCTTTCCAGTTTTCTCGATTTTCTCGGGCTGCAATACATCTCCGCCGGTCTGGAACGCCTGATCCTGTTCCTTTACCCCACCATGACGGTGCTGCTCACGGCGCTGGTCTACCGGCGCGCCATCGGGCGGAAAGTCGTCGCGGCGATGGCCTTGAGCTACGCCGGGATCGTGCTGGTGTTTTTGCACGACGTAGGCATGAAGCCCGGCGGCATCGCGCTGGGCGCCTCGCTGGTGTTCGCCAGCACCCTGTCCTACTCGATCTACCTGGTGGGCGCGGGACATGCCATTGCGCGCATCGGCGCGGCGCGCTTTACCGCTTACGCGATGATCGTGGTGAGCGCGGCCAGCCTGTTGCAATTCGGCGTAACGCACCCGCTGAGTACCCTCGATTTGCCGCTACGGGTGTACCAACTCGCCATCGCGATGGCGCTTTTTTCCACGGTACTGCCGGTGTTCCTGCTGTCCTTCGCGATCCGCCGCATCGGCTCGGGCAGCGCCTCGCTGATCGGCTCGGTCGGGCCGGTCAGCACGATTTACCTGGCTTACGTGTTCCTCGGCGAGGGGCTATCCCTGCTGCAACTCGCCGGTTCGGCACTGGTGCTGGGCGGTGTATTGATTATCAGCTTGAACAGCAAGCGGGAGGGAAAGTGACCCAGGCCGGCAGCGCCCCGTCGATCTGAAATTTCAAATTATCAGGATGAACGGCAAAAGGAGCAGACTGATTACAAAAACCAGCCGGTCAGGCGTGTCGCCGGTTTGAAAGTCGCCTTCGCAGGAAGTTTCCCAGCGACGGGTTCCGAAGAAATTCCGCTGTTTATCATGGCCCGCAACGGAAACATCCCGGCTCCGAAACACTTTGCCGATTTGCAAAAATTTGGCATTCGCACTCATATTCTTTCCTTTGGAATGATGAAAACGAGGCCAGTCTAACGGCGCACAGGCTCATGGGATGAGCCTGGTTCGGAACCTATCGATATTTCATTGCGCTTGCCTGGATTTCTTCCGCAACACGTTTCCTGAGCTTATTCGGCTGAAGCACTTCGACCTGCGCCCCGTGCTTGAGGATGTCCATTATCAGTTCGCGATCGTCGCTGTAAGGCACTTTCAGGAAATAGAATCCTTGTTCGTCGAAACGGGATTCCTGGTGCGGATGCCAGGATTCGCGGCTCACCCAGCGCGCCCGCTCCGGGGAAAAACGCAATTCCGCGACCCTCACCTGTTTTCCCGCGAAGATGCCATAACCGGCTCCCAACACCGCATCCAGCTCTTCGTCGGCGATCTCCCGCGCCGCCTCGTCGAGCAGCACGACCTTGCGGATCGCATCCAGGGAAAAACTCCGTATCCCCTTGCGCAGATGGCACCAGGCATCCAGGTACCAGTTGTCGCGATAGTGGGTCAGGCGTTGCGGGGAAACGGTTCTGTCCAGCGCTTCGTCGCGGTTGCGCGAGTAATAGCCGATCGCCAGCTTCTTGCGTTGCAGCACGGCCGAGGCAATGGGAGAAAAATGCTCGGGTTCGTAGCTGCGGGCATTCGCCCGCAGGATGCGTATCCGCTTTTCCACCGCCGCCAGCGGAACATCTGCGGAATCCAGGAGCATTTTCAGGCGCGCACGCAAGGGCTCGATATGCTGTTCCAGCAACCCCGGCCCGAGG
>CALMWM010000045.1 GCA_937873435.1 uncultured Gallionellaceae bacterium | reverse complement strand
GTAATTCCCGGTAGTTGTAGATTTCACCGTTGAACACCAGCGCTATCTTGCTGTCGGCGGAAAGCAGCGGTTGGCGGCTGCCTGCGGGATCGATCACCGACAGGCGGCGGTGGCCGAGGTGTAGCGGGCCGCGTTCGAAAAAACCTTCCGCGTCGGGGCCGCGATGGGCCAAAAGGCGCGTCATCGCAGGCAAGGTGTCGGCTGAAAAATCGCGCCGGCTCCAGTAACCGCTAATCCCGCACATGGTGGGCGGCTTGTTCCGCCTTGAACTGGAGTTGGTGGAAATGCGTGTATGCGCCGCCTTTGGCCAGCAGTTCGGCGTGGCTGCCGATTTCGATGATGCGCCCGTGCTCCATCACTACGATGCGGTTGGCGTTTTCGATGGTGGACAGGCGGTGGGCGATGACCAGGGTGGGGCGGCTTTTCATCAGGTTTTCCAGCGCGGCCTGTACCAGCCGTTCGGACTGGGTGTCGAGCGCGCTGGTGGCCTCGTCGAGGATCAGGATCGGCGCGTTCTTGAGCAAGGCGCGGGCGATTGCCAAGCGCTGGCGTTGGCCGCCGGAGAGGCGCACGCCGTTTTCGCCGATCAGGGTGTCGAAGCCTTGCGGCATGGCTTCGATGAAATCCAGCGCGTTGGCGGCGCGCGCGGCGTCCGCCAGTGCCGGCGCATCGGCTTTCATACCGTAGGCGATGTTGTTGCCTACCGTGTCGTTGAACAGCACCACGTCCTGGCTGACCAGGGCGATGTGGCGGCGCAGCGCGGCGATCCTGATGTCGGGCAGCGCCACGCCGTCGAGCAGGATGCGTCCGCCGCTCGGTTCGTAAAAACGCGGGATCAGGTTGACCAGCGAGGTCTTGCCGCTGCCCGAACTGCCCACCAGCGCCACGGTCTCGCCGGCGCGGATGGCGAGCGAAATGTCGGTCAACGCGTCGCGTTGCGCCTTGGGGTAGCGCAGATCGATGTTTTCGAAAATTATTTCACCGTTCGCGGTGGCCGGTTCGAGGGTGCCGTGGTCGGCTTCGGCGGGTTCGTCGAGGAACACGAACACGCTTTCCGCCGCCGCCAGGCCGCGTTGCAGCGACTGGTTGACGCCGGTGATGCGCTTCAACGGGCCGAACAGCATCAACATGCCGGTCATGAAGGACATGAAGTCGCCTGCGGTGAAAGTGCCGTTGGCGGCGCGGCTGCTGGCGAAATGGACGATCACCGCGAGTGCGCAGGCGATCATGAATTGGGTGGTGCTGGTGCTGATCGAGGAAGCGGCGCTCTGTTTGATGGTGTTGCGGCGCAAGGCTTCGGTGGTGCGGGTGAAACGCGCGGTTTCGTTGTCCTGTCCGCCATACACCTTGACGATGCGCTGGCCATGCACGGTTTCGCCGAGGATCTGGGTGAGGTTGCCCATCTCGTGCTGGCTGTCGCGCGACAGCTTGCGCAGCCGCTTGGCTACCACGCGGATGCTGGTCGCCACCGCCGGGATCACCGTGAAGCACACCAGCGTGAGCCGCCAGTCGGTATACAGCAACAGGCCAAGCAGGCCGGCAATGGTCAGCCCGTCCTTGACCACTACCGTAACGACGTTGAAGCCGGCTTCGGTGACCTGCCCGACATCGAAGGTGATACGCGACATCAAGCGCCCCGCCGGCTGGTCGTCGTAAAACTGCACCGGCAAGCGCATCAGCTTGGCAAACATTTCGTCGCGCAATTGGCGCACCAGCTGCCCGGAAAGCCAGGCGGTAGCGTATTCATTGGCGAAGTTGGCGATGCCGCGCACCAGGAAGATGCCCACGATGTAAAACGGCATCATCGCCATCACCCCATCGTCGCGGGTGACGAAACCGCTATCGACCAGCAGTTTCACCAGTCGCGCGAACACCGGCTCGGTGATCGCCATGGTCGCCATCGCGCCTAGCGCGACCGCCAGCATGCGCCAGTATCGGGTCAGGTAGCCGAGCAGGCGGCGGAAAATGGTGGTGCTTTGGGTAGAATGGGGCACGGTGTAGGAATCGGGGTCAGGCGCCGTCGCTAGCGACGAGGTTAATCACGGATTTCATGCGGTCGCCGATGGTCGGCAGGGTAAGGGCTTTTTCATAACCACGGCAGGCAATTTTTTCGCGCTCGGCCTCATTCTTCAAATAATACACCAATTTATCCGCCAGCTCCCCGGCCTCGCGGAAACACTCGATTTCCCTGCCGATTTCGTAATATTCCTCAAGTTCGGGCGAATAGTCGGTGAGCAGGAACGCGCCGGTAGCCGGGGTGTCGAATGTCCTCATGTTGAGGCCGCCGTACAGCGCCGGGTCCCAGCCGGAAATATTGAGCACTATTTTCGTCGTGTTGTAGAGCGTTACCAGTTCCTCGCCCCATATTCCCTTGGCTTTGATATGCCGGCGCAAAGCCGGCTGGAAGCGGCTTGCCTTGCCCCATTTGCCGTAGATTTCCAGCGGCAGATGCAGCAATTTTTCCAGGTATTCCATGCGCCGCCGGTTATGCCCGGCGACGAAGGCGATGTCGTGGCGGTAGGGGCGCGGTGCCGCAGGATACAGATTGCGGTAGCGCGAAAAATCCATGCCGTAGACCGGCAGGAAACGGATACCGCTGCTGGCCGGGTCGTAGCCATGGCGGTGGATGCAGAAATAGGCATCGTATAACGCTGCGTCTTCCTCCAGTCCGGGCGAATCCAGCGGGCCGTCGACACGCCAGCCGATCACCTTTTGCACCCCGAAGTCCTGCTTGAGTTCCGCCACCAGTTCCGCATCGACGAAACGGTGCGCGCGGATCACCAGAATCCAGTCCGGGCGAAAATCGCTCACCGCTCTTTTAAGCATGGTTTTTTTGAAATTTTCGCGGGCTATCGGCAGCTGCGCGCCGATCTCGCGGCTTTTGTAACCCAGCGCACGCGCCAGGCGGTTCACCGGTTTCAGCGTCATCCCCGCGACCCGGCTTTCCACCTGGCTATTGAAGCAATACACCGCGTGCCCCATTGCGCGCAATGCCTCGGCGCACGAATAGCCGAGCGGGATCATGTCGTCGCCGAAAAAATAGCTGATCAGAATGCGCGGTTTGGCCATGGTCACCGGATGGGCGGGAAAG
>CALMWM010000044.1 GCA_937873435.1 uncultured Gallionellaceae bacterium | reverse complement strand
GTGCTCTCTGGACCAGGATCAGCGAGTCTGGGAACGTGGCGCTATTCAGCCGTTCTAGACAGGACTCAATCAGCGCATCGGTGTCGATGTGGATCTGGTAGCGCACCCGACGCGAGAGCTTCTCCCAGAAGTCCTTGAACTCCTGGCTTTGATAGAAGATGCGGTCATTGCGCTTGGCTTCATCCCGACGGGCATTCGTGGGGGCCGGCGGGGGTGTGTCACCCTCTTCGACATACTCCTGCTGCAGCCTGGCGGCGTAGGACTGGTAACTCTCGTTAGCGACGACTGTGAGGACATTGACGTCCTCACTGAATACCCGATCGCCGTCCTGATTGACCGCTAGTCGAAGCCCCCGCCCGATCTCCTGGCGCTTCTTGATCTCCGAGCTGGATTCGGCCAGCGTGCAAATCTGGAAGACGTTCGGATTATCCCAGCCTTCGCGTAGCGCGGAATGGCTGAAGATGAAGGCCAGCGGTTCGGCGAGACCCAACAGCCGCTCCTTGTCGCGCATGATCAATTCGAAGGTGCTGGCCTCGGCGTCGGCATTGGTCTTGCCGGTGAGGGTTTCGAAGGGCGATACCGCCCGCTTGTCCTGCGAGAAATAGCCGTTGTGGACTTGCGCCGCTTCAAACGGCAACAGGCCGGCGAAGTCGGCCTTGGCGCGGTATTGCTCGTAAATTTCCTCGAACCACTCGGCGAACTTGCCTTTACCGGCGCGGCCGTCCTCGCCATAGACGCGGTAGTTCGCCACCCTGTCGATAAAAAACACCGACAGCACCTTGATCCCCAGCGGGTGCAGTTTTCGCGTCTTCTCGAAGTGGCGCCGAATCGTGGCCTCGATCTGTAGCCGCAGGATCGCATCGGTCAGCGCGCCGTGCGGGCTTCCCTGGCACACCCGCACATCATTGGCAAAAGTCACGAACCCTTCGCCCGCGTCGATCTCGTTGACGATGAAACCGTCCCGGTAAATTTCGCGTTGGTTCGACAGGGCATAGAGGTCAGCGCCGTTCTTCACCGTCACGCTCTTCTTCGACGGGCCTTGTGCCTGATTCACCCAGATCGACAGCTTGGCCGACACGCTGCGCGTGCTCGATTTGAAGCCCTCCACCTCAACAAAAGCCTGATTCGCGTCCTTCAGCTCAATCACCGAATCCACACCGATCTGCTTCACCAGCCCCATTTCATAAGCGCGCACCGGATCCAGCGAATAGATCAGGTTGTAGGCATTACGGTGCGTGGCTGAATAGCGCAGCGTGCACAGCGGCGCCAACCGGGCGATGGCCTGCTTGCGGTTATCGGTTTCCAGATTCTGCGGCTCGTCCAGGATCACGACGGGGTGTGCCGCCTGGATGAACTCGATGGGCTTCATGCCCGTCTCGCGCACCTGGTTGATGACGTTGCCCTTGCTCTTTTTCCTGGCCTTCCCCGCGTCGCCATTCGTCTCGGTTGAATCCTTCGCAAAAGCGTCGATATTGATTACCAGAATCTGGATCGCGTCGGACAACGCGAAATTGCGCAACTGGTTCACCTTCGCCGAGTCGTACACCATGAACTCGACGCGCTCGTAGTCGTACAGCGTCTGGAAATGCTCTCTGGTGATTTGCAGGCTCTTGAGCACGCCCTCGCGGATCGCAACCGAAGGCACCACGATCACGAATTTCTTGAAACCGTAGGTTTTGGAAAGCTCATGTACCGTGCGCAGATAGACATAGGTCTTGCCGGTGCCGGTTTCCATTTCCACGGTGAAGTTGGGGAACGTGCCGACCGGCGTGCCGTCGTCCAGCTTCATTTGTTCCAGCGCGCCCGATGGCGCTATGCCGTGGTTCTTCTGTACCGCCTGAAGGTTTTGCAGCCACTGTTCGTCGGTAATCACGCGCTGGTTCGCCACGCCGGTTTCGGAGAGTTTCAGGCTCGACAGCCCCTCATCGGCCATCGGCACGGCATTCTGCGAAGCATCCGGCTGGCCTTCGAACAGCGCCGCCACGGCGCGGATGGCTTCGAGCTGGAAGTCCTGGTTGGCGTCGAATTGCAGCTTCATGCGGCCAGCACATCCGTGCATTCGTCCAGATAACCCCACTGACAGAACAGCGCCTGAAGCATCGGATCGTCCCGAAAGGCAAGGAAATACAGGTATTCCGCCGCCACATCCCGTTCGCCCGGCCAGCACAAGGTGCCATGTTCCAGGCCAAACTGCTGGACAAAAGCCTCCTCCGCGAAAGCGGCAAATACCGACTTCGGATTCGCGTCGATAAGCGCGTGCAAATCCGCCACGCCGGCACGCCCATCGTTGAACGTCATGCGCACACGGTAAGCACCCTGGTATTCGGCGTCGGTAATTTCCAGCAACATGGTTTAGCTCCTTTAACTTGAGTTCAGACCAGCGGGGCGATCCGATGAAACTGACCGGTCGTGCGCAGGGCATTCCAGTTTTCCAGCAATTCCGCCTGATGCTCGCTCGCCCATTCGATCACCAGACTGAGTACGCGCGGTGGCAGCTTGCCCTCGGTCAACGCCAGCGGCTCTATCGTGAGCGCGGCCTTGAACTCGTTGTATTCAACATGAAAATGCGGCGGATTGTGCTCGCGGAAGTGCATCAGGATAAGGATGCCGAGAAAACGGGAAATTTCGGGCATGACGGCCCCCTCTACAAACAAGTGAACTTGATGTCCGCGTCGCGGCACTGCAAGTCGAGGTTGGTTTTCAGCGTGTCCGAATCATGAAACACCCCGTCGATGACGATGATTTCGCGCGGTTTCAAGTCCACCAGCGGCTGGATCATGGCGTCGCTAAACGATTCCAACACGAACAGCATTTTGCGTTGGTGGATGGCGAACACCTGGCTTTGCTCCCCTCGCCCGCTTGCGGGAGAGGGGCCGGGGGAGAGGGCGAATTCCAGCGTTTCCACCGGTGTGGTCAGTTCCTGACCGAATTTCAGCAGCAACTCATAGAGCATATGCTCCACCACCGCGCCTTCCTTCTCGGACTTGGTGAATAGCTCGATTTGCTCGGCCAGTTGCGCGGCGGTCTCGATACCGTCGCCGCGCCATTGCTTGAAATTGGAGGGGGCGAGGAGGAAGGATTTGAAGCCGAGGTTGGTTGTCACCTGTGTCGCCAAGTCGGCTGTTTTCCCAAGTTTTTCGATAGTCGCTGCAATCCGTCCTCTGGTAATTTCTGCAATTGTCTTGAAACCCGCCTTGGCACCCTCTGAGTCGCCATCGCATGGCTCCGGTATCTGGACGCACACAAATTGCCTTGCGCTGTTGTCCTCGAGGTTTAGCTCAAGAACGGCTTGGGCTGTGGTTCCCGAACCAGCAAAGAAGTCTAGATAAATACCATTCCGTGTTTCGTCGTCACCTGTGAGGATGAATTTCTTGAGTAAGTCCACTGGTTTCGGAAACTGCAGAACCACCTTCCCACCAAATAATTCGGCAAGATCGGATGTACCGCGTTGCGTGTATATACCATCAATCACTGAAAATGGTTTTGCCCCTCGCTGATTTCCTTCGCCGTCGAAGAGGTACTGTTTATAGGAAACAGAATAACCCTCGTCGGATTTCAGAAATACCAATTCATTGTCTTCAAGCGATTTGTATGCTCTTCCTTTACTCCACCACCACTGCTTCTTCGGCAAAATGTCTTTGCCATCCGGGCCAGGAATGGGATAAACGAGATTTTCGCGTTCATCCATGCTCTTGGTTGCTTCCAGCGGCTTGACCCGGTAAGGGCCGCGTGTTTCGACTTTTTCGTCCTGGTATTTGTAGTATTTTTGAACTGCCTCACTGTCTGGCGGTAGCCAGAGCGCAGAAACATGCTCAAGACTGCGAGCATATAACAGCACATATTCATGCTGGGTCACAGCGTATTTCTCTTTCGCGCCGCCGCCGTAGCTTTTTTTCCAAACGAAGCATTCGATCCTGTTTTCTTCCCCAAACACCTCATTCATCAAGCACCGCAGGTTGTGCACCTCGTTGTCGTCGCAGGAAACGAAGATCACCCCATCCTCGCGCAGTAGATTCCGGGCGATATACAGGCGCGGCAACATCATCGACAGCCAGTTGCTGTGATAGTGGCCGTTCTCCTTGCTGTTCTTGCGGAAGAAGCCTTCGCGCATCAGCGTGCCGTCGTCGGCCAGGTCGTTGATGCGGCGCAGGTAGTCTTCCTTGCTTTCCTGGAAACGGTCGGGGTAGATGAAACTGTCCGAACCGGTGTTATAGGGCGGGTCGATGTAGATCAGCTTGACCTTGCCGAAGTAGGCTTTCTGCAAGACCTTCAACACTTCCAGATTTTCGCCCTCGATGAACACATGCTGTGCTTCGTCGAAGTTCACCGATAAGTCGCGCTGCGGTCGTAGCGTGGCGGTGGACGGCGTTTGCAGCACCTTGTAGGCGTTGGCCTTGCCCGCCCAGGTGAGCGCATAACGCTCGCCGCCTTCGATGACGGCATCAAAGCCCAAGGCTCGCTTGAGCGCGGCCACGTCGAGTTGCCCCTCGGAAAACGCTTCGGGAATCAGCGCGGCTAATTGTGCGCGGCGGTCGGCGGCGGGAATGGGTGAATTGGCGATGTTGCTGGCGTGATTGTTCTGGTCGGTCATGTTAAGCCCTAATTTGTTGCAATGCGTGCTGCTATATCCATCAACTGCTTGACCTTATTGCTGCCAGCGACGGATTTCCGACATGCTCGCGATACTCCGTGGTGCATGGGTTCTTGCTCTGCGGCAGCCATCGCCTCCATCCAGCCACGCATGTAAATCGAATGTGCTGAAATGTACCGTAAACGTCCGGCGAATGCCAAACAAAAACGGCACCGCAAGGGTGCCGTTTTCATTCGATTTGGTGGAGGCGGCGGGAATCGAACCCGCGTCCGCAAGCCCTCTACAGGCAGTTCTACATACTTAGTCCGATTATTTGATTTCGCCCGAACCACGCCAACCGAACAGGCTGGGTTCACGCTAGTTGCCTTAAGTTTAGTACCGAACCAAGCAACCCGATTCGGCACGAGTCTCTGTTAATGACTCTGCTCTATCCACCTTGCGGCTTCTAGCCGGCCCAGAGACCAACCGGTGCAGAGTCTAACCGGCAATTAAGCGGCTAGAGCGTAGTTTTCGTCGTTTGCGACTAGTTTTTTTCAGATGGATTTACGAGGTAACTGAGCCTCGGTATGCCCTACTCTGCTTTGCAACCCACGTCGAAGCCAGGTCGCCCCCCATGTAACTCCAATTAAGACGAAC
>CALMWM010000043.1 GCA_937873435.1 uncultured Gallionellaceae bacterium | reverse complement strand
TGGCAAGCCGCTGTTGCTCGCGCGTGGCGTACAACGCGACATTCCGAATGTTGTCGTTGCGCAGTTGCAGGCCGAGCAGATGTTCGGTGTCCTTGCCGCCCAATTTGCCGAACCAGGCGCGGCTGATTTCGCCGCCGCCGATCAGGCGCCGGTCGGCCTGCTCGAACTGGTCGCCGTTGACCGGGTCATCGAGGAAATAGGTAAAGTTGGAAAACAGTTTGAAGTCGGATTGGATCAGGTAGGCGTTGGCCTTGGTGACGCTATCCCCCGCGCTTTTCCGCCAATTCGCGGATAAGCTGTAGCGCTGGATTTTGCCGCCATCGCTGCCATCCATGCTGCCGAAACGATCGAGCAGCCCGCTGTCGACGGCCCGCTGCGGCAACTGGTCGGTGGAGCGCCAGTCCGCCTGGTAAAGCATTCCGCTCAGGTTGAAACCGTTTTGCACGCTGCCTTCGCTGTAGCGCAACACCGCGTTGAGCTTGCGATAGCCCTCCGGAATCTCCCACGGGCCGTCGTGATGCAACACTTCGACCGCGGCGAGCAGCTTTCCGCCACCCCATTGCGGCGAACCGGCGGCGAGCACGCGGCGGTAGCCGAAACTGCCTGCGCCGATGGATGCAATGCCTTGCCCGAGGCTCTCGGCGTAAGCGATCCGCGCCGATCCTGCCGCCGAGAAATCGCCCGCGTCGGCGTAATACGGCCCTTTCATGTAGCGAATACCGTCGACCAGTTCGGGGATCACGAAATTCATGTCGGCATAGCCCTGACCGTGTCCGTGGGTCGGCATGTTTAGCGGCATACCGTCCAGCGTGACGGCGAAATCGGTGCCGTGATCGAGATTGAAGCCGCGCAGGAAATACTGGTTGGCCTTGCCGTCGCCGCTGTGCTGGGTAACGATCAGGCCGGGGATGGTTTCCAGCAGTTCGCCGGGGCGCAATAGCGGGCGGTTTTCCAGCTGCTGGCGGGTCACCGTGCCCTGGTTGGCGGAATCGGCGATGCCGAGCTGATTTTGCGCCGAATCATGGACGACGACTTCTTCCATGGTCTGGATGCCGCCAGCGAGCAGACCGGCGTGAGGGGCGGCGATGACCGCAAGTAAGACGAATCTGGTTTTCTTCATAACCAATGGCAAAAGAAAAGCTCCGGGATAGCGTTGGGCCAGGTCAGGTTCTGTCGGGAAGCGTGGCACGGGAAAACTGGCTGCGCGCCAGTTGACGCCCC
>CALMWM010000042.1 GCA_937873435.1 uncultured Gallionellaceae bacterium | reverse complement strand
ACTGGTTCCATTTTCCGGTACGCATCGCGCTATACACCGAACGCATCGGCCTGCGCGGCATTGGCAAGGATAGCGCCAGCCGGATCAAACAGGGATTGCTGAAGGCCATCAACGAACGCGGTTTGCGCGCGCAACTGCGAACCGGCAACCTGCTGACCGGCCAGCTCTACATCGCGCTGGACTTCTTCCCCGATCTCAGGAAAACCGCCATCGACTGGGACAAACCGGCGCCGGAGTTTCCCACCGTGCGCGGCAATTTAGAGGAGCTCCAGGTGTCGCTGGCGAAAGTCCTCGCGAAACTGGAAAAGATGCCGCTCGATGAAATCGGCACCGATCTACGCAGCGTGCTCAAAACCCTGGACCATTCCGTCGCCAGCATCGACAAGCTGGCGCAGCGCATCGACGGTGAAGTCGCCCCGGAGATCAGCGCCGGCATCAAGGATTTGCGCGCCACTCTGGCGACGGTGGAACGCCTGCTGGCGTCCGATTCGCCGTTGCAGCAGGATGCTCGCGATGCGTTGCGCGAAGTCGGACGCGCGGCCCAGTCGTTCCGCACGCTCTCCGATACCCTCGAGCGCCAACCCGAAGCCCTGATCAGGGGCAAGAAGGAGGAAAAACCGTGACCCGCTCACCGCGCTGGCCCCTTGTCGCAGCCTTCCTGATTGCGCTATCCGGCTGTGCCGGCTCGCCTGCGATCGACTATTACACCCTGGATGCGCTGCCCTATCCCGAAGCTCGCGGAGACGATTCAGCCCCTCTCACTGTTTTGCTGGGGCCGCTAAGCTTGCCGGAAATGGTCGACAGGCCGCAACTGGTGGTGCGCAGCGGCGACAACCGGGTCGAGATCGTCGACACCAGCCGCTGGGCGCAGCCTTTGAAAAGCGAACTGGCGCGCGCATTGGCGGCGAACCTGGCACGCGATCTCGGAACGCTGCGGGTTTTCCTGGCGGAACAGAGCCTGCACGGCGAGCCCGACATCAGCGTGAGCGTGGATGTCTTGCGTTTCGAATCCCGGCTTGGTGTCGAAGCCGTTATGGAAGCACGCTGGACCATCCGTCGCAAAGGAGGTGCCGCGCCGCTGACGGGCCGTTCGCTGATTCGAGAAACGGTGCAGGGCAAGGGGTACGAATTTCTGGTCGCGGCGCATGGCCGGGCGCTGGCGCGGATCAGCCGGGAAATTGCCGAGGCCATCCGCCGCAATCCTTAGCCAGTCAAAACCGGCGCCCACCAAGGGTGAAGTGTTCTATGATGAGATAGACCACTTCATGCGTTAAAACGTATTCTTTGGCGGGGATGTCGATGGAATTCAAGGACTATTACCAGGTCATGGGCGTCGCCCGTGACGCGACCCAGGACGAAATCAAGCGCGCATATCGCCAACTGGCACGCAAATATCATCCCGACGTCAGCAAGGAAGCCAATGCCGAGGCGCGTTTCAAGGAGGTCGGCGAAGCCTACGAGGTGCTGAAGGATGCGGAGAAACGCGCGGCCTACGACCAGCTTGGAGCGAACTGGAAGGCTGGGCAGGAATTCCATCCGCCGCCGGACTGGAACAGCGGTTTCGAATTTTCCGGCGGCGGCTTCACCGGCGGCGATGCCAGCGGCTTCAGCGATTTTTTCGAATCGCTGTATGGGCGCGCTTTCAATGGGGGACAGCGGGGGCATACCGCATTCCATGCGCAAGGCGAAGATCACCATGCCAAGGTGCAGATCGACCTGGAAGACGCCTACAGCGGCGCGATCCGCACCATCACCCTGCAAGTGCCGGGGATCGATGCGCAAGGGCGCGTGAGCACCCGCGCGCACCAGCTCAATGTGAAAATCCCGCGCGGTATACGCGCCGGCCAGCATATCCGCCTGGCAGGGCAGGGCGGAGCAGGGCACGGGCAAGGTAAGCCGGGCGATCTGTATCTGGAAGTCGAATTCCACGCGCATTCGCACTATCGCGTCGAGCAGCGCGATGTCTATCTCGATTTGCCGGTTGCGCCTTGGGAAGCCGCGCTGGGCGCGACGGTGAAAGTGCCGACTCCGGTCGGCAGCGTCGAACTCAAAATACCGCCGGGTTCGCTTGCGGGAAACAAGCTGCGCCTGAAAGGGCGCGGCATTCCGGGAGCCGTGCCAGGCGATTTCTATGTCGTGCTGCAAATCGCCGTGCCGGCCGCAGACGGCGATGCCGACCGGACGTTTTACCGCGACATGGCTGAGCAGTTCAATTCCTTCAACCCGCGTAGCAAACTGGGAGTGTAAGCATGGAGAACGAGAAAATGCTGCCGCAACCGGTCAGCCTCATTCTGGAAGAGCAGACCCAGTTGACGCTGGCCGATCTCAGCCGCGCCTGTGCGGTACATGCCGAATGCATCGTCGAACTGGGCGAAGAGGGCGTGCTCGCGCCGGTCGGCCGCGAACCGGAGAGCTGGCGCTTCAGCGGCATTCACCTGCGACGTGCCAGGGTGGCTTTGCGCTTGCAACGCGATCTAGGCGTCAATCTCGCCGGCGCGGCGCTGGCGCTGCAATTGCTGGAGGAAGTCGAAACCCTGCGGACGAGGCTCACGGCGCTAGGTCGCGGTTGATACGGGCTTGCCCCTCTGCCGCAAAACGTATCTGCTATAGTTCAAATGCCCCATCGTCCTGGCTATGGGCATTATCAGTAACAGCAATTCTTTCCATTGTTTCACTTGATAAGGAGCAGAACATGAAATTCAAATCCATTCTCGCAGCCGCCCTCGCCGGTATCATCCTTGCAACCTCCGGCGTGGCACTGGCAAGGGGGCCTTGGGCCGCCAACAAGGGCAATACCGCGGGCTGGCAGATCATGACCCCGGAGGAACGCGCCGAACATCAGACCAAGATGCGCAGCTTCAAGACCTATGACGAGTGCAAGACCTATCAGGAGGAACACCATAAACTGATGATGGAACGCGCCAAGGAGAAAGGGCTGGCCCTGCCTGCCATGGCATCCGGTTATGGTTGCGATAACATGAAGGCGCGCGGCTTTCTTAAATGATTCGTGGGCGGCGTACCCGGCAGCGCTAGCAGTCGCATTTAGGCGTTGAGCGGTATTGACGGCAAGTCAAATATAGCGATAGCTCTTGTCCATACTAGGACAGGCGGCGTTGCTGAAAGGAAAATCAAATGATCGCCGTGCCGGATAGCCACCCGGACGCCACGGCATCCGCATCCCCCATCGGTCATGTGGCCGAGGTGCACGGGCCGGTGGTGGACATCGTGTGTGAAACCCTGCCGCCGTTGCATCGGGCGCTCGAAGTGGCTATCGACGGCGGCAGCGCGGTACTGGAAGTGCTGCACCATCTCGACGCGCATCAGGTGCGCGCGATTGCGTTGCATCGCACCGCGGGGCTGCGGCGCGGTACGCCGGTGTTCGATAGCGGCGCGCCGTTGCAGGTGCCGGTGAGTGTCGAATGCCTGGGCCGGCTGCTGGATGTATTCGGCCAGCCGCTGGACGGTGGAGCGCCGCTGGAATCGCTGGAGTTTCGCCATCTGCACTCGCCGCCACCGCTGTTGGCAGACACCCTGCCTTCGAGCAGTATCCTGGAAACCGGGATCAAGGTCATCGACCTGCTGTGCCCCTTCATCCGTAGCGGCAAGACCGGGCTGTTCGGCGGCGCCGGGGTGGGCAAGACGGTGCTGATCATGGAGTTCATGCAGGCGGTGGCGTCGCTGCACGGCGGAGTGTCGGTGTTCGCCGGGGTGGGCGAGCGTATCCGCGAAGGGCACGAGCTGTGGCATGAGATGGCCGGCAACGGCGCGCTGGCCAACGCCGTGCTGGTGTTCGGCCAGATGGACGAATCGCCGGGGGTGCGCTTCCGCGTCGGGCTGGCCGCGCTCACTTATGCCGAATACCTGCGCGATACCCTCGGCAAGGAGGTGCTGTTCCTGATGGACAACGTGTTCCGCTTCGTCCAGGCCGGTTCCGAAGTCTCGGGGCTGCTGGGACGGATGCCCGCCACCGTTGGCTACCAGCCGACCCTGCCGTCGGAAGTGGCTGAACTGGAAGACCGCATCGTCTCCAGCAGGCTTGGCAACATCACCTCGGTGCAGGCGGTCTATGTGCCTGCCGACGACATGACCGATCCCGCCGTCGGCGCCATCCTGGCCCATCTCGACACGCGGGTGATCCTCTCGCGCAGCCAGGCGGCCAAAGGTTTCTACCCGGCGGTGGATCCCTTGGCCTCGGGCAGCAACCTGATGGAGCGGCATTTTCTCGGCGACCGTCATTACAACGTGGCCCACGATGTGCGCGAGCACCTGGCGCGCTATCGCGAACTGGAGGACATCATCACCATGCTCGGCATCGAGGAACTGTCCGAGGCGGATCGCCTGGTGGTGCAGCGTGCACGCCGCTTGCAGCGCTACCTGACCCAGCCGTTCCATGCCATGACCACGCAGAATGCCGGTGGCGGCGTGTCGGTGCCGCTCGCCCAGACCCTGACGGATTGCGAAGCGTTCCTGCGCGGCGAATACGACGACTTGCCAGAAGAGCGCTGCTACATGCGCGGCGCGATGGGGGATGCGTCATGAACACCTTCACCGTGCATCTTTTCGCCGCCGACCGCTACGAGCAGATCGCAGAAGTGGCGAGCTTCACCGGCGAGGACGGCAGCGGCAGTTTCGGCTTGCTGGCGCGCCACGAGCGTTTCATGACCGCGCTGACTTTCGGTTTGGCGCGTTTGCAGATGGCGGACGGCAGCCGCGAATACCTGGGTTTCCCCGGCGGGCTGCTGTATTTTATCGATAACGAATTGCGCATCTCCACCCGCCGCTATCTGCGCGATGCCGACGTGGAGCGCATCGCACGCTCGCTGACCCGCGAATTGCTGGAAGAGGAGCAGGAACTGGAGCAGACCCGGCGCAAGCTGCATCGATTGGAGGCCGAGATGCTCAAGCGCTTGGCGCAACTGGGGCGAGAGTGATGGAAAACGGCGAACGCTTGCGGCAAAACATCGAGAAACAGGCGCGGCGCATGGCGCAGGCGGAGAAGGACCGGCCCACCTTGCTCGCCCAGACGGTATTTCTCGGCACCCTGGCGCTTTTGTTCGTTCTGCCGGTGGTGGGGGGCGCCTATCTCGGCCACTGGATCGACAGCCAGCTAGCGGGTTATTCCTACCGCTGGACCGTGAGCCTGCTGGTGACGGGGCTGATGATCGGCGGCATGAACGTCTATCTGTATATTCGGAAGCACTGAAATGGGCAAACAGGAATTTCTCCAACTGTTGGTCTTCAACCTTGGGCCGCTACATATCGGCACCACGGTGCTTACCACCTGGCTGCTGATGGCTGGACTGACGACGCTGGCTTGGATAGGCACGCGCAAACTAAGCGTGGAGAAGCCTTCGCGTTTGCAAACGGCGCTGGAAGGTACCGTGCTCGCGCTGCAAGCGGCAATCGAGGACGCCGCGCCCGGTCATGCCATCCGCTTGCTGCCGTTCATCGGCACCCTGTGGCTGTTCATTGCCACGGCGAATCTGGCGGGCCTGGTGCCGGGCTTGCGCTCGCCCACCGGCGACCTGTCGTTGACCGTGGCGCTGGCCATGCTGGTGTTCGCTTCGGTGCACTGGTTCGGTATCCGCATCGACGGCTTACGAACCTACCTGCGCCATTATCTCGACCCCAACCCGATCCTCTTGCCGTTTCACCTGCTGGGCGAAGTGACCCGCACCCTGGCACTGGCGGTGCGCCTGTTTGGCAACATGATGAGCCTGGAAATGGCGGCGCTGCTGGTGCTGCTGGTAGCCGGCTTTCTCGCACCGGTGCCGCTGCTGATGCTGCACATCGTCGAGGCGCTGGTGCAGGCATACATTTTCGGTACGCTGGCGCTGGTTTACGTAGCCGGGGCTTTGCAATCCCATGAACTTTCCAAGGAGCGATAAATGGACAAAATCACTTGGTTTACCCTGCTTTCCACTGGCGGCGCATTGGCCGCGATCGCCGTCGGGGTGATCTTCCCGGCGCTCGCGATGGGGCGCGCGATCTCCCAGGCGCTGGATGCGCTGGCGCGACAGCCCGAGGCCGAAAAGGCGATTACCCGTACACTGTTTATCGGCCTGGCGATGATCGAGTCGCTGGCGATTTACGTGCTGGTGATCGTGCTGATCGTGCTGTTCCGCAACCCCTTGCTCGAATACCTGTTGAAGTAGATACGCCATGGAATTCGACTGGATGACCTCTCTCCTGGAAGTGCTCAACTTCCTGGTGCTGGTGTGGCTGTTGAAGCGCTTTTTTTACCGTCCGGTGCTGGCGGTAATCGAGGCGCGCCAGACCGAGGCGGCGAAGACCATTGCCGATGCCGAGGCGGTGCGGCGCGAGGCGGAAGCAATGAAAAGCGACTATCTGGCGCGTCTGGAGAATGTGGACAAGGATCGCGCAGCGGCCAAGTCCGCGTTGGATCAGGAAATCTCTGGCGAACGCGCGCGGCGCCTGGCTGCGCTGGATGAGAAGATCGACGAAGAGCACGGGCGGCGCGAGGCGGTGGAAGCGCGCCAGCGTGGCGAACTGGCGCTTTCCCTGGAACGGCAGGCCTTGGGCAGCGCCGCCAGTTTCGCCACGCGCCTGCTGGAACGTCTGGCCGGTCCCGAGTTGGATGCGAAACTTGCCGATCTTGCCTTGAGCGAACTCGCCGCCCAAACGCCGGATCGTCTGGAGGCACTGCATATGGCTCTACAGGAGCCGGGGGTGAGCGTCAGCGTGGTCAGCGCCTTTCCGCTCGACGCCGCGCGCCGCGCCGCCTTTACCCAGGCGATCGGCCAGCTTGCGGGACGCCCGCTGGTGCCGGAATTCGCCGAAGATGCCACGCTCAAGTCTGGTGTCAGCATCATCGCCGGTTCGTGGGTGCTGATGGCCAATTTGCGCGACGAGCTGGGCTTTTTTGCAGGGGCGTTCGAGCATGGCGGCTGATGCCGGCTTGCTGGGGCGCCTGGCGCAACGGGTCGCGGATTACCGCTTCGGGCTACGTGTTGGCGAGAAGGGACGGGTCGCCGCGGTGGGTGACGGGATTGCCTGGGTCTACGGTCTGCCCTCGGCGGCAGCGGAAGAAATCCTGCATTTCGAGGATGGCAGCCGCGGTATGGTGTTCGAACTGCAAAAAGAGCGCTTGGGGGTGATCCTGCTCGACCCGGAGACGAATGTCGCCTCCGGGTCGCTGGTGTCCCATACCGGCGAACGCCTCGAAATCAGCGTCGGCGACGGGCTGCTGGGCCGCGTGGTGGATCCGTTGGGTAAGCCCCTCGACGGCTTGCCGCCCAGCGAGGTGGACGGCTTCTGCGCGCTGGAAGGGGTGTCGCCGCCCATCGTGGCGCGGGATTTCGTCAACCGTCCGCTTTATACCGGTATCAAGGTGGTGGATACGCTGATTCCCATTGGGCGCGGTCAGCGCCAACTGGTTATCGGCGATTCCGGCACCGGCAAGACCTCGCTGGCGCTGGATACGGTGGTGGCGCAGGCTGGGCAGGGGGTGAAGTGCGTTTACGTGATGATCGGGCAGAAGCGTTCCGAAATCGCGTTGGTGATCGACTTGTTGCGCCGGCGCGGTGCGTTGGAATACACCACGGTGGTGGTGGGTGAAGCCAGCGCGGCGCCAGGCATGAATTATCTCGCCCCTTTCGCCGGTTGCGCCATCGCCGAGGGCTGGATGCGGCGCGGCGAGGATGTACTGGTCGTCTACGACGACCTTACCACCCATGCCCGCGCCTACCGCGAACTATCCCTGCTGATGCACCGTCCGCCAGGGCGCGAGGCCTACCCCGGCGACATTTTCTACCTGCATGCGCGCCTGCTCGAACGTTCTACCCGGCTCTCGCCGGAACACGGCGGCGGCAGCCTGACTGCGCTGCCGCTAGTCGAAACCGAGGAAGGCGAGATCGCCTCCTATATTCCCACCAACCTGATTTCGATCACCGACGGCCAGATTTACCTGGACCGGCGCCTGTTCGCCGCGGGCGTTTTGCCCGCAGTGGACGTGCAGTTGTCGGTATCGCGCATCGGCGGCAAAGCACAGCACCCGCGCATACGGGCCGAGGCGGGGCAGATGAAGCTCGACTACCTGCAATTTCTCGAACTGGAAATCTTCACTCGTTTCGGTACCAGGCTGGAGGCCGGCGCCGAGGCCAAGATCCGGCGTGGTCGACTATTGCGCGAGGTGCTCAAACAGGAACGCCTGATGCCAATGCCGGCGCTCTTCCAACTGGCCTGGATGATCGCCTTTAACCAGGGACTACTCGACGCTTACTCACTGGACGACTTGCCCAAAGTGTTGCAAAAAATCCTGGATGGAGTGGTGCGCGAGCCGCTGGCGCTGGATGCCAGTCGCGACGAGTGGCTGGTTCGCCTGGAAAGCTGGCTCTCCGCATGAGCAGTCAGGGCGAAATTTCCCGGCGTTTTACCCGGCTCAAGGAAATCAGCGGGATCATGACGGCAATGAAAAGCCTGTCGCTGGTGGAGACGCGCAAGCTCACCCGTTTCATCGGGCACCAGCGCCGGATGCTGGCGAACATCGAGGCCGCCGCCGCCGATTTCCTGAATTTTTACCCTGCCGAGCGCGTGGATGGGAAGCAACCGGCGATTCTGTTGCTGATCGGCTCCGAACGGGGATTTTGCGGAAATTTCAACGAGCGCATCCTCGCCGCCCTCGACCAGCTCCCGCGCTGGGAGTCCGCTCCCGAATTGGTGGTGTTGGGCCATCGCCTGGGGGACAAGCTGGAACACCACCCCGGCGTGACCGCCAGACTCGACGGGGCGACCGTGACGGAGGATGTACCCGCCGTGCTGAATCGCTTGATGGATGCTGTGCATAGCGCGAGCGGTCGGCTTGCCGGCGAAGATGCGGCCCTCTATAGCTTGTCGCACGACAGCGAGGGAGAGACGGCGCTCAAACGCTTGTTGCCGCTGGCACCGCCGCCCTCGCCGCAGTTCGCTCAAGCGCCGTGTTTACAATTGGAACCACCCGATTTTTTCATCGAGTTGCTCGATCAGTATCTGCTGGCGGCGCTTTATGGATTGCTCTACGAATCGCTGGCTGCGGAGAACCGTCAGCGTCTGGCGCACATGGAACACGCCCTCGACCGCCTCGACGAAACGCTGGCCCGTCTAGCGGTCAAGCGCAACGCCTTGCGCCAGGAGAAAATCGTTGAGGAAATAGAGGTGATATTGTCGAGCGAGCAGGCTTTCGCCGAGGCAGATGCGGCCAAGTGTTCGCCATGAGGAAGCGCCGCGACGAAACCGGCGATCCCGGATGTAATGCCTTGCCAGATCAGTCGGCGGTATTGCTTGCGTCGGCAGGGGGCGGCGTGTCTTCCTGGGGCTGGCTGCCGTTCATGGGGTCAGCATCATTTTGGCTGTCGGAAGCGGTTTTATTTAAGCGTTTTTCTTCTTTTTTCTGTTTTTTCGCTAATTCTTTCTGACGTTTTTCAAACGCATAGTTGGGTTTTGCCATGGGCTATCTTTTCTCAAAAAATTAATCTCGTAGCGCATTTTATCCTAGATTGAGGCGCAAACCGCCGAAAACGTTAAAATGCCCGTCTATCCGCCGT
>CALMWM010000041.1 GCA_937873435.1 uncultured Gallionellaceae bacterium | reverse complement strand
TCGACGGGGCGCGCGAATACGCGATAGCCGACGGGATCGTTTGCCGGAGTGAAAATGGTATTGGAATAGACAAAGTCGAACTCGCCGCGACCGATCATCGAGCTGGTTTCCGGCGCTGTCCTGCCCATCTTCAACAGCAGCGTCACACCGGCCTTGTCGCCGACGTACTTCAGGATAGGGTTCCAGTATTCGGCTGTCAAAGTGATGCTGCGCTGGTTAAGGACACCGAAGGAATAACGCTTGCCGTCGGCGAAACACGAGACACTGCCCAGAATGGCGAGAAGAAAAAAAATTGCGGCTATCCCGCGTGATTTCATAATGCATTCCCTCGAAAACTTCGATTGAGACACCCGCTATTCGTGGCGGGAAGAAGAGGCATTTTCTGGCGCCAAGGGCGTCACAACCCGGAACTCGGCCCCGCTCTCGGTATTGCGCACCTCGATCCGGCCATGCATGTTGTTCTCTATTATCATCTTCGACATATACAGACCGATCCCGGTACCCATTTCCCGCGTGGTGAAATAAGGATCGAAAATCTTGCCGAACACCGCTTCCGGGATTCCGCCGCCATTGTCGCACAGCACCACGTAGCCGTTCGCCTCGTCATGCCCGACCTCGATGCACACCCACCCCGGCTTCACATGATGTTCGACGATGGCATCCTTGGCGTTACTGAGAATGTTCAGCAGCACCTGCGAATACTCGTTGGCAAAACCCAGCAGTTGGGCATCCCCTGTTATATTGAGTTCTATCGCGATCTCATTATTCTTGAAACTTGCTTCCACCAGCTCCAGCGCGCTCTGCACCGACTTCAACAAAGCAAACGGCGCCGGATCGCGGTTGGGACGAAAGAAATTGCGAAAATCGTCGATGGTGGTGGACATCTGCTGGGTCAAGCGCCTCCCCTGCCGGGTAGACTGTTCCAGATACTCCTCGGTCATGTCATTGAAATCGTAGGCATCCTTGATGTTGGCGAACAGCAAACCGATAGTGTTGAGCGGCTGACGCCACTGATGCGCGATATTGCCGATCATCTCGCCCATCGCCGCCAGGCGCGATTGCTGGATCAGCAACAAATCCTTCTCGCGGTTTTTCGCCGCCTCTTCGCGGATGCGCTTTTCGAGGGTGTCATTAAGCTCCTTGAGTTCACGGGTGCGCTCTGCAATGCGGTGTTCCAGCATCTGGTAGGACTCGTTCAGGCCGTCGATCATGATATTGAAATTTTGCGCCAGCTTGGCCGTTTCATCCCGCCCGACCACCGGTACTTTTATGACAGACAGGTTGCTTGCAGCTATCCCTTCGGTAACCTCGCTCAACTCGATCAACGACTGGGTCAGGCGCCGCACCCCTTTGCGTGTTGCCCAAAGCACGAAGAACAAGGTCAAAGCGCCCACCGCCAGATAAACGGCAATCATCCAGTACAACGGCGCCAAAATTTCTCCTCGCTCCGCAAATACCTCTGCCTGCAGACCGAATGCATCCAGCGGGGACGCCAGTTTCAGGAGTTCCCGAATCACGATTTCCTTGTTTGCAAGATTATGCCGATGCGATTCCCCAACATGGAGTCCCCGGCTGTCCAGCAAATGTTTGGTAAAGCGTGAACTACCCTGCAAGCTCGCTTCGCGAACCAACTTGGTCAGATTGACTTCTGCAACCAGTATCCCCTCGGCCTGGCCGGTAGAAGGGTAGAAAACCGGGTAAGCCAGCAACAGATGGGTTCCGTCGCTACCGGGAAGAATCTCGG
>CALMWM010000040.1 GCA_937873435.1 uncultured Gallionellaceae bacterium | reverse complement strand
ACGATGCCATCGACGGCTTGATTGTAGTCATCCGGAAAACTGGGGGCGGCGCCGTGGCGCAAATGGAGGCCATCTATATCCAGCAACATGACGGCGCACAGGGATTCATCCAGAATCTCCTCCATGCCGCGACACAACAGATCTAAAGTCGCACCCAGGCTCGCGCTGCTGCAGACAATTTCCAACATATGATTTTCGAGTTTCAGCAGGCGTTCAGAACGACGACGTTCGGTCACATCGGTTGCGATGGCATAGGCCCCTTGAACATCGCCGGCCTCGCTCCAGAACTCAGTGATGTTATACAGAACTTCAGTTACCTGCCCGTTGGTATTGCGAATGGTCAGCGGGAAGTCGCGCACAAATCCGTCGGCGAAAGCCTTTCGGTAACCCTCGCGCGCCTTGTCAGGCTCGGTAAAGTAGTCGCAGAAATCGCTACCGACAAGTTTCGTGCGCGACAGGCCGGTAATGCGTTCGGCGGCCTGATTGACTTCGCTGATAATGCCATCCGGGCTTAGGGTGATCAAAGGGTCGAGGCTGGCTTCGATCAGATTGCGCGCGTAGAAAGAGGGGAGCTGCCCCTCCTCTTCCTTTCCACCATTCGAACGTCGCAACCGGCCGTAGTACAAAAAGAGAATTGCGGCTAGCAGCACGACCATCACCGCACTGTCGATCAGTGCGGTACGGCGCCAATCGCCCAGGAAATCCTGCTTTGCCAATCCGACATTGATGTAAAGCGGAAGATCGGCGACTTGGCGAAAGCTGAATATACGCTCGACCCCATCCGCCGGGGACACGCCGGAATACGTTCCGCCGCGAGGATTTTTTCCCAGCTGCGCTTCAAGCTGGCTGTCGGCAAACGATTCACCGTGAACCGGGAAACGGGCCAGAATGGCAAGTTTGTCGCTCAGCAAGCTCAGGCTGGCGTTCTTGCTTAACTTGAGGGAACCGTAATAACCTTCAAAATAGGCCAAGCTGAGGGTAGCCGCCGCGATTCCGGCGAAGCTGCCATCGGGATTGTTCAAACGCCGGCTGAGAATGAGTTTGCGATCGGAATCGCCATGCCCCTGCTTTGGTGTGGACAGGGTCAAGCCGAGATTAGGATTGTCGCGATGCGCGGTAAAGAAAGCATCGTCTCCGAGAAAGAGGGGAGAAACAACGCCGCCGCCATCAGCAAGCGTATAAAGGGTATAAAGTACATGTCCGTCCGCCTTGACGATGCGTAAGGATTGGAGCTCTGGCTGTTTAAGCCGCAGCGTCAGCAAGTAGTTGCTGATTCTTTGGGGGTTTAACCATTTGTCCCCATACCCGGGAGTAAATTCGTCGACCAGACGATTCAGCACTAAATCGGTTTTTTGAACCGTTGCTGCGGCTTGTTGCTCGACTGAGATCGCCAGGCTTTGGCTATCGCTTGTAACGCTGGCCAGTTTCTCGTCATAACCGTGTTTCAGGTTGAATACAAAGGCCATGCCGAAAATAAAGATCAGCCCAACGACCAGCCAGATTTTGCGATGAGTAAAAATGTCTTTAATATTCATTGTAAGTAAGTCGGATACCGTTTCCAGCCTGCCCCTCATAAAACGCCAACGCCTTAGGAGACAAGCCCCCATAAGACGATGAAACTGCGACATCACAGGATGAAAAATCGGACGAGAACAAGCGATGGCAACTATACCAGCGATTTCCCAATCATTGAAACGCTGCTATCTGCACCTAAGATTAAATTCAGTTAGAATGTTCAACAGCCATGACTATAGTTGCTGTCTTCAACCAGAAAGGCGGGGTGGGAAAAACCACTACCGCACTCAATCTTTCCGCAGCCTTGGCGCGGCGGGGGCGGACTCCTTACGGCATCGACCTCGACCCTCAGGCACAATTCAGTTCGATTACCGGGGTCACCGCCGACTCCAGCGACGACACGGTATACAGTCTTTTCCAACGCAACCGTCCTCTGCATGAACTGGTACGCCAATCGGCCAGCGGCATCGGCATTATTCCGGCCCACATCGAACTATCCAAGGTGGATACGCTGTACGGCAAAGGCTACAACATCGTCAACAAACTGAATAGCGGCTTGCAAGCGGAGAAAAAAGAAGGCGAAAACATCCCGTGGGTGATTGACTGCTGTCCGCTGATCGGCGTCCTGTCGCTCAATGCGATTTTCGCCTGCGACTGCCTGGTTATACCAATCTCGGCTGACTACTTGTCAACCAAGGGCGCCATCCAGATAGAAAAAACCCTTAAGGCGCTGGAGCAAGTGCTGAAGCGCCGCGTCAACCGGCGCTACCTGCTCACCCGTTTCGACTCGCGGCGCCGCATGGCGTGGGATGTGGCGCGCATGGTGGAGGAAAAATTCGGCGGGGAAGTATGCCGTACGCGCATCGCTGAAAATGTCAGCCTGGCGGAAAGTCCCGCTGTGAACAAGACCGTTTTCGAGCACGCCCCTTCCAGCAGGGGAGCGCATGATTACGACGCGCTGCTCGACGAATTGATCGCTGACGGCTTTATCGCGTGACCCAATGCGCCGTTTCCGGCGCGCTTCCATTGATCAATGATACTTGGCGATCAGGGTAAGCAAATCCTCGACAAACATCGCCTGACCGGATTTGTCCTCGGTTTTTCTGACATCGCAACGGGTTACCTCGCAGTTGCGGTACATCTGGAACAACTTCCGTTCGGCATCCGTCTGATCCCTGCCTGCGATAAGAATGCTCTCGACCTTCTGCCCGTCTCGAGTCTTCAGTGAGAAATCGAATTTCAACATAGCCATCTCCAGGTAATTCATGCGAATCTCGGAACCACCTTACAAACAACATAACAAAACAATCGCAATACTCTATTTATAAAGCAGTTACGGCATAAACATCGTTTTTCTTTAACCTGATACACCAAATTTCCGCCGCGCTTTCCGCAAACAGTAGAATATTCATTT
>CALMWM010000039.1 GCA_937873435.1 uncultured Gallionellaceae bacterium | reverse complement strand
CAACCACCAAAAAACCCACATTATAGCGGGTTGCGCTATATTGAGATCCGGGATTACCCAGACCGACGATCAGACGGATAGCGTTCATAGCTTTGCTTCAAATTAAAAAGCCCGTCGCCAATGGCACGACGGGCTTTCGACCAGCATGAATACACGTTTATTCTGCGGCTGTGCCTTCCGCAGCTTCCTTGGCACCGCGCGGCACGACGATGGTGGCCACTGCCTTGTCGTCGCCGTGAGCCAGGTCGACGAATTCCACGCCCTTGGGCAGCTTGATCTCGGACAGGTGTACGGATTGACCGGCTTGCAGATTCGCCAGGTCGACCTCGATGAACTCCGGCAGATTCTTGGCCAGGCAGGACACGTCGGCTTCGACGGCGATGTGGTTGGCGATACCGTGCGACAGCTTGACGCCCGGCGACACCTCGGCGTTAATGAAGTGCAGCGGCACTTTCACGTGAATCTTTTCGGTCTGGCTGACGCGCTGGAAGTCGATGTGCAGCACTTGTTGCTTGAAGGAGTGCATCTGGTAATCGCGCAGCAGCACTTGTTCCTTCTTGCCGTCGAGATCCAGCGTCAGGATGGAAGCATGGAATGCTTCATTCTTCAACAGGAAGTAAATCGCCTTGTGTTCCAGGTCGATTGCCACGGCATCTTTTTCACCGCCGTAAACCACACCAGGAATCCGACCGGTACGACGCAGGCGGCGGCTCGCACTCGATCCCTGCAACGTGCGCGGATTTGCGCTGATTTCAATTTTCATCTTGATACTCCAAAGTTAAAGGCTGCCCGCGACCAGGCAACCCGGTTAAAAAACAGTTATTAGCGTTTAGTTCTGAGTGTTTAGTGGCGGACTCCGCGCTTTGCGCGGAGATTATTTTGAGCATGCGCCTCGCGCATTCTATAACTCAACACTAAGACACTAAGCACTCAACACTGCTTTTAAAATCTATTCCATGAACAACGAGCTGACTGAATCCTCGTTGCTGATTCTTCGCATGGTTTCGGCCAGCAACTCCGCCACCGAAAGCTGACGGATACGCCCGCAATTCTTCGCTTCGTCACGCAACGGAATGGTGTCGGTGACGATCAGTTCGTCCAGTTCGGAACTCTGGATACGCCCGACCGCCGAACCGGACAATACCGGATGGGTACAGTAGGCCACCACTTTTTCCGCGCCGTGCGCCTTCAATGCCGCGGCAGCCTCGCACAAGGTGTTGGCAGTATCGACCAGGTCGTCCATCAGCACGCAGGTACGCCCCTTGACGTCACCGATGATGTGCATGACCTTGGCCACATTGGGCTTGGGACGGCGCTTGTCGATGATCGCCAGGTCGACGTCGAGACGCTTCGCCAGCGCACGGGCGCGCACCACCCCGCCGACATCCGGCGACACCACGATGAGGTTGGGATAATTGGCTTTCCACACATCGCTGAGGGTAATCGGCGCGGCGTAGACGTTGTCTACCGGAATATCGAAGAACCCCTGAATCTGGTCGGCATGCAGGTCCATCGTCAGCATCCGGTCGACGCCGGCGCTCTGCAACATGTTCGCCACCACCTTGGCGGTGATCGCCACCCGAGCGGAACGGGGACGGCGATCCTGGCGCGCATAGCCGAAATAGGGAATTGCCGCTGTGATCCGGCCGGCGGAGGATCGCTTGAGCGCATCCACCATCACCAGCACTTCCATCAGGGTATCGTTGGTCGGCGCGCAGGTGGATTGCAGCACGAAGACATCCTTGCCGCGCACATTTTCCAGGATCTCGACCAACACTTCGCCGTCGCTGAAGCGACCGACGGTAGCACGGCCAAGACTCTTGTTGAGATGACGCGCGACATCTTCGGCAAGCTTGGGATTTGCGTTGCCGGTAAAGACCATCATGCTGCCGTAACCCATACTGACGACCTCTGCTGGTTCTCTCAGGAGAAAAAACTAAGGGCGGGTAAAAACCCGCCCGTATCTGGCTGGGGAGGTAGGGATCGAACCTACGAATGCCGGAATCAAAATCCGGTGCCTTACCACTTGGCGACTCCCCAATTAATCTGCAAAATTTCGCAAGGGATGCTGATCCAATCCCCTCGCGACGAATCCTTCCGCGTCTCGCGGCCGCTGCGCGAATGCCGCGCGCGCTTCCTGTTCCGTGGCAAACTCCGCAAATACGCAAGCGCCCGAGCCTGTCATGCGGGCATCGCCGAACGCCTTGAGACTGGCGAGCATTTCAGCGACTTGCGGGTATTTCCGACACACAACGGGTTCCAGATCGTTATGACCGTACCCCGTGGAAAAGGCCGCCATTTTGATGGGAATCGTGTCGCGTGTCAATTCCTTGCTGGTAAATATTTCAGCCGTCGGCACGCTCACCGGCGGCACCAGCACCACGTACCAGGCCGGCGGCAGCGCCAGCGGCTGCAGAATTTCACCCACGCCCTCGGCAAAAGCGCTCTCTCCGAAGATGAACACCGGCACATCCGCGCCCAGCTTCAACCCCAGTTGTTGCAAGACGGCACGACTCAGATTCAGCCCCCATAGCCGATTGAGCGCGAGTAGCGTGGTGGCCGCATCCGAACTGCCGCCGCCGAGGCCACCGCCCATCGGCAGGCGCTTTTCCAGCGTGATCTCCACGCCCAGCCGACAGCCGCTGGCTTGTTGCAGCAAGCGCGCCGCTCGCACGCACAGATCGTGCTCGGGCGCCAGGCCGAGCAAGGGGTTGCTGCGGCTTATCGCCCCATCCTCGCGCACCGCGAAACGCAACTCATCGCCGAAATCGACGAAGCGGAAAACGCTTTGCAGCAAATGATAACCGTCGGGTCGCCTGCCGACCACGTGCAAAAACAGGTTCAGCTTGGCCGGCGCGGGGTAAGCGCTCATTCCAGCTCCCAGCGGTCTATCACCAAACGCACTTCCAGGCCGTCGCCGTAGGTCGCGACCAGCCGCCCCGGCAATTCGGCGCCCTGTATCGTGCGGAAACGCTCGAAATCCACTTGCCAACCGTCCTGGATCAGGCGGGTCAGCTGCCCGTTTTCATCCACGATCCGCCGCGCTGCGGTCTCCGGTGCGGCGCGCCCGAGCACCCAGTGCTCCAGCCCGTGTAACGGCAACTGCCAGCCCAGCACCTCGCGGGTCAAGGCTTCGACCGTCGCGGCGCGATAGGTTTTGTCGTCGGAAGTCACCAGCGTAACGCCGCCGGCACCGCGTTCGATGCGCGCCACCCCTTGCCCGAGCGGCGACTGGAGGAATACATCGTCGTGGCGGGCATCGTGCGACCAACGCAACGTGCCGGAGAAGCCCTGCTCATCGTGCTTGACCGCAATCCGCCCGGCCAGCTGGAACGACCCGACGACAGCCGCTGAGGAAAAATGGGTTTGCGACGAAGTCATTGCCGGCGGCGCGGGCACTTCTGCGCAAGCGGACAATAGAAAGGCGGTGAGAGCCGCCGCCTTTATCGACTTACTGAGGCTTGAAACGTTTGATGACATCCAGCAATACTTCGTTATCCGGATTTTCTTTCAAGGAAGATTGCCACAGTTTATCGGCTTCTTCGCGACTGCCTTGCGACCACAATACTTCGCCGAGGTGGGCGGCGATTTCCGGGTCGGGCCGTTCGGCATAGGCGCGGCGCAGCAGGGGCAAGGCCTTGTCGGCAGCGCCTTGGCGGAAATACACCCACCCCATGCTATCCATGATAAACGGGTCGTCCGGGGTCAACTGGAGCGCCTTCTCGATCAACTGCGCCGCCTCGTCCAGGCGCTCGCCCCGCACGGCCAAGGTGTAGCCGAGCGCATTGTAGGCATGTGCATAGTCGGGCTTGATCTGGATCAGCTTGCGCAAGTCCTGCTCCAGCGTATCCAGCCGCCCCACTTTCTCCGCGACCATGGCGCGGTCGTAGAGCAGGTCGGGATAATTCGGCAGCTTTTCGAGCGCCTTGGTCAACAGGTCGTACGCTTCCTGGTAGGCCTTGGCGGCGCGCAAAATCTGCGCCTCCGCGATGATCACCTGCACCCGCTGCTGATTCGACTGCACGTTGATTTGCCGCAGATACTGCAGGGCGTCCGGCGTGCGGTTCAGCTTGGCCAGCATCGCGGCGTACTTCAGCTGCGCCACGAGCTGGTGTTCGCCCGGCGTCACACTTACATACCAGGCCGCCGCCTCGCGGTAGCGCTGGCGTTCCTCCTCAAGCTGCCCGAGATACATCCGCACCGCATTGGGATCGCGATATTTTTCCACCAGTGCCTGCTTCAGGTACAGCTCGGCCTTATCGAAATCGTGCAATTGCAGGGATAGCAAGCCCAAGGCCACGCTCACCTCGGCGTTGCCGGGAAAATTTGCGAGCAGTTTCTCGAACTGGATGCGCGCATCGCCGTAGCGCTTTTCGGCCACCAGCAGGCGCGCGTAAGTCAAACGAATGTCCAAGGCCTTGGGATAAGATTCGAGATAGTCCTTGAAGAAATCCAATGCTTGCGCCGCCGAGGTGCGCTGCAATATCTGCCCCTGGAACAGCGCCGCCATTTCCCAGTCCGGGCGCAAGCGCAAGACCTCGGCGATCTCGCGCAGCGCCTGCTCGTCCCGTTCCGCTGCCCAGGCTGCCTGGGCAAGCGCAAAATGCGCCTCGGGAAGCTGCGGGTAGGGCTTGGACAACTCATCGACCAGCGCCAGCACCGCAGCCTTGTTGGCCTGGCGCACCAATACCTGGTGCAAGCTCAGGAAAGCCGAACCGACATTGTTCCCCTCGTCGGCCAACAAACGCTCCAGGTGAACCTTGGCCTCGCCCAGATGGCCGCCGCCCACCAGCAACGCGGTAATGGTCTGGCGCGCGCGCACTTCGCTCGGATCGAGAATCAGCCACAAGCGTGCCGCTTCGAGCGCCGGGCCTTCCATCCGCGCCTGCAACGCCAGTTCGGTGGCGCGTCTGGCCAGGCGCGGATCGCGGGTGCTCTTGGCCAAATCGAGAATACCACCCACCGCCAAGGCGGGCTGTCCGCGCTGGGCGGCGATTTCCGAGGCGAGGAACTGGTAAAGCATCTGGGCGGTCAAATTCAGTTTTGGCAGCTCGACAGCAGGCTTGGCGGGAAGAGCAACCGGCTTGGCTTCCGCCGCGACAACCGGGGCTACAGGCACAGCAACAGGCTGTTTGGCGGGTTGCTGCGCACATCCGAGCAAGGTCAGCAGCAGCGGGAATAAAGCGAATCTGAAATTCATCTTGGACGGCATTCGACGACGAGCTACGTTTAGAGGGTGGTTTTTCCGTGAAATCCTATATTTCGCTCGCCATATTAGGCTATATTCAACGTTTTTCATAGTTACCGAACCATGCCCCAGATCACCCTCAGCGCCAAACGACTTCAACGCAACTTCGGCGCCCGCCGCGCCGTCAAGGATGTCGACATCGAGCTTAGCAGGGGGGAAGTGCTGGGGTTGCTCGGCCAGAACGGCGCGGGCAAATCCACCATCATGCAAATGCTGGCCGGAACGCTGGCGCCGACTGCCGGCAGCATCGCGATCGGCGGATTCAACCTGAGCGCCGACCCCACGGCGGCCAAGGCGCAACTCGGCTACCTCCCGGAAAATCCCCCGCTCTACCTGGACATGAGCGTCGACGACTACCTGACTTTCGCCGCCAAGCTGCGCCGGACGGCCCATCCGCGGCAAGCCGTCGACCGCGCCAAAACCCGCTGCGGCCTGGCAGACATCGGCAAACGCCCCATCGGCCAGCTTTCCAAGGGATACCGCCAGCGCGTCGGCATCGCCCAGGCGATCGTCCACAACCCGCAAGTGCTGATCCTCGACGAACCGGGCAGCGGCCTCGACCCCCTGCAAATCCGCGAGATCCGCAAGCTGATCCGCGAACTCGGCAATGAATGCAGCGTGATTTTTTCCACCCACAACCTGGCCGAAGTCGAATCCCTGTGCGACAAGCTTCTGATCCTGCGCGCCGGAGAAATCGTCTACAGCGGGCGCGGCGACGAACTGCACGCAGCGGGCAGCCTTGAGGAAACCTTTATCCGCCTGACCGCCGCAGAGGCGCAGGATTCTGCGTCCACACCACATCCAGCCAGGCAAACCGCATGATCGCCACCCTCGCCGCCAAGGAATTGAAACAGCTGTTCGCCACGCCGCTGGCCTGGCTGGTTCTGGGCATCACCCAGCTGGTGCTGGCCTGGCTGTTCCTCGCCCAGCTGGATGCGTTTTTCGCGGTGCAGCCGCAACTGGCCGAACTTGCCAATCCGCCCGGCATCACCGAGATCATCGTCATGCCGCTGTTCAGCAGCGCCGCGCTGCTGCTGATGCTGACCGCGCCGCTGCTCGGGATGCACCTGATCGCCGGGGAACGGCACGACCGCACCTTCGCGCTGCTGCAATCCTCGCCGCTCTCGATGCGGCAAATCGTGCTGGGCAAATTCCTCGGCCTCGCCGGATTCCTCGCCGCAAGCGCGGTGCTGCCCGTGGCGATGGCCTGCTCCCTGTATCTCGGCGGCACGCTGGACGGCGGCCTGCTCGCCGCCAACCTGCTCGGCCTGCTGCTGCTGATCGCCTGCTTCGCCGCGCTGGCCCTGCTGATGTCGAGCCTGACCGCGCACCCGGCCATCGCCGCCGTCGCCACCTTCGGCGCGATGCTGGCGCTGTGGCTGAGCGGCTTGCCGGCGCAGGAACCGGGCAGCCTGTGGCACGCCTACTCGCCGCTCAAGCATTTCGAGCCATTCAATCGCGGCCTGCTCGGTCTGGGCGACGCCGCCTGCCTGCTGGCCTTCGCCGCGCTGTTCCTGGTGCTGGCCGCGTGCCGCCTGGAAGTCGAATTGCGCGGCTGGAACAAGCGCCGCGCCGCCCTGCTCATGGCTGCCATCGGCGCAACGCTGGCGCTCGCCCCCTACGCCCAACTTCACCCGCAGAACCGCGACATCACCCAGAACGCCCGCCACAGCCTGCGTCCGGCCAGCCGCGACGTGCTGCGGCAAATGCCCGGCCCATTGGTCATCACCGCCTACGCCTCGCGCCAGGACATCGAACTGGGAGACATCCGCAAGATCATCGCCGATTTTCTCGAACCCTACCGCAACGCCAAACCCGATCTGACCCTGAAATTCGTCGACCCGGCAGCCCAACCGCAGCAGACGCGGCAGGCAGGCATCCTGAGCAACGGCGAACTGGTGATCGAATACCGCAAGCGTAGCGAGCACCTCACCTCGCTCAACGAACAGGCGCTCACCAACACCCTGCTGCGTCTGGCGCGCAACCGCCAGACCCGGCTCGGCTTCCTCGACGGCCACGGCGAAAGAAAACTCAACGGCGGCGCGCCCCACGACCTCGGCAGCTTCGGCAGGCAGTTGAAAAACCGCGGCATCCAGCCCCGCGCGCTGGACCTTTCCGCGCCCGGCGACATCTCGCGCCAAGCCGACGCAGTGCTGATCGCCACCCCGCAAAACGACCTGCTGCCGGGCGAAGCGGAAAAACTCCGGACTTACCTGGAGCAGGGCGGCAATCTCCTGTGGCTCGCCGAACCGGGGCCGCTCCACGGCCTCCAGCCCTTGGTCGAAACGCTGGGACTGGTGCTCTCCCCCGGCACGGTGATCGACCCGCAAACACGCGGCAGCTATCCCTCGCCCGCCGTCGCGCAGGTTTCGGCCTACGGCTTCCACCCCGCCACCGAAAATTTCGACCTTGCCACCGTTTTTCCCGAAGCCCGGCAAATCGCCTTCAACGAAAGCAGCGCCTGGCATATCACCCGCCTGGCCGAGACTTCGGAACAAAGCTGGGTGGAAAACGACACCCCGGACAAAAGCGCCACCTTCGACCCGCAACGCGACATCGCCGGCCCGGTCACCCTCGTTGCCACGCTGGAACGCAACGTCGAAGACAAGCCCCAGCGGATCGTCGTGGCCGGCAGCGCCGCCTTCCTATCCAACAGCTATCTCGGGGTAGGCGGCAATCTCGACCTCGGCATCAACCTGATCAACTGGCTGACCCACGACGATAAACTGATCGCGATCCGCCCCAAGGCCACCGTGGATGCGCGCCTGAACCTGAGCAAGGGCGCCGCGACCGCCATCGCCGGCGGCTTCCTGTTCGCCCTGCCGCTGGCCTTCCTCGGCGGCGGCCTGGCGCTCTGGTGGCGGCGCCGCAAGCAGCACTGAGATGCCAGAACTGCCCGAAGTCGAAATCACCCGCCGCGGCCTGGAGCCGCACCTTGCCGGTCAGCGCATCCGCAGCGTGACGATCCGCAACGGCCGCTTGCGCCAGCCCATCCCCGCAGAACTCCCCGCGCTGCTGGCCGGGCAGACTGTGCGCGGCATCGCCCGGCGCGGCAAATACCTGCTGCTGGAATGCGACAACGGCTGGCTGATCGCCCACCTCGGCATGTCCGGCAGCCTGCGCATCGTCCCCGCCGCCGCCCCGCCGGAAAAACACGACCATTTCGACCTGGTGCTGGAAAACGGCAACTGCATGAGACTGCGCGACCCGCGCCGCTTCGGCCTGATCCTGTGGACCGGCGCAGACCCGCTACGCCACCCGCTGCTCGCCAAACTCGGCGTCGAACCGCTCACCGCGGCGTTCGACGGCGACCTGCTGTACCGCATCAGCCGCAAGCGCGCCACCCCGATCAAGCAATTCCTGATGGACGGCGCGGTAGTGGTCGGCGTCGGCAACATCTACGCCAACGAATCCCTGTTCCGCGCCGCCATCCGCCCGCAAAGCGCCTGCGGCAAACTCGGCAAGGCGCGCTACGCCAGGCTGGCCGCCACCATCAAAGCCACCCTCGAAGATTCTCTCGCCGCCGGCGGCAGCAGCCTGCGCGACTTCACCGACAGCGCCGGCAAACCCGGCTACTTCCAGCAGCAATACAACGTCTACGGCCGCACCGGCCAGCCCTGCCGGCTATGCGGCACCCCCATCGCCACCCTGCGCCAGGGCCAGCGCGCAACCTTCTACTGCCCGCACTGCCAAAAACCGTAACCCCCGCCAAGCGGAAGCTTGGCAGCCCCACCAGCCGCCCCCCCCATAAGCGCTTTCCCAAACTGCCACTGCGGGAAGATTTTTTACAATC
>CALMWM010000038.1 GCA_937873435.1 uncultured Gallionellaceae bacterium | reverse complement strand
GGCTGCCCGCCATCCAGGCGCAACGCAAGGCAACAGCGCAATCGCCGTCGCCGTCCATTCCCAGCCAGCCGGTCGCCCCGCTGTACCAGGCCGGCCTCGACTCGCCATGGCTCGCCAGCCATTCCTGGGCGCGGCGCGTGGGATAGCCGCCTACCGCCGGCGTCGGGTGCAGGCGTTCGACCAGCGCGAGCAAAGTCACCCCCGGCCTGACCGTTCCCTTGACCACGCTGCGCAAGTGGCACAAATCGCGCAGTTCGCGCATGGCCGGGCGGGAAGGAATCTCCAGAAAACTGCATGCGGTTTCGAGGTCATGCACGATGGCATTGAGCACCAGCCTGTGTTCGCGCAAGTTCTTGTCATCACCGAGACTTTCGAGCGAGGCCGCATCCCACGCCGTTCCCGCCAGCGCTTCGCTGACCAGCTGGCCGCCGCGTAGCGTCACCAGCCGCTCCGGCGTCGCCCCGAGAAAAATCCCGCGCCCGCTTTCGGCGTGGGAAAACTGGTAACAATCGGCATGACGCGCCGCCAGCGCCGCCATCACCACAGCCGGGTCGAACGGCCGCTCGCCGCGCACCCGGATACTGCGCGCCAGCACCACCTTGTCGAGCTGTCCGGCAGCGATATCGTCGACCGCCTGTTGCGCCAGTGCCAACCAGCTTGCATCCGGCGGCTCGGTTGCCACCCTGGCGAGGTCGATTGCAACCCGCGACTGCACGGCGGGGGGGCCTTCCAGGCTGTGCCAGCGCGCCATCCACCTTGCCAGGATGTTTTCCGCGGCACTTTCCCGGTCGCAACTGAATGTCGCGACGCAGCGCTCGCCGCGACGCTGCACCAGCAATTCCGGCACGGTCAGCCGGGCAATTGGCAATCCCGGTTCGCGCCGGTTCTGGTCGAAGGAAAACCCGGCCAAGGCCGCCGGCACAATGCCGCTGTCATCCGCGTCCACCGCCTGCCAGTGGCGACGGTATTCGGCGAAGGCGGCATCCATGGCGCGAAAACGCCCTTCCCCCTGAGTTTCGACATTGGCGGCACGGCCCACGCCGAAAAGGAAGCGCTTTTCCGCAGGATTCGCCCAATACTGGTGTTCTTCCAGCCCGAACGGCAAGCTGTCCAGAGCCTGTACCGGCACGGCCACGGACAGACTCAACAAACCCTTGCCGCGCCCGCTGCCATGGCGCCGCAGCAAGTCCGCCAGTCGCGATTCCAGCGCCGGCAGGGTAGTTGCTCGTTGGGTGTTATGCGACATCGTGCTCCAGCTCCCGTGCCATATTTTTCAGTTTAGCCCGTTCCAGCTTGCCCAGCGCGTTGCGCGGCAATTCGGCAACAGCCCGCAACAGGCGCGGGCGCATGGCGCCGGCCAGATGTTCGCGGCACCACCCCTCCAATTGTTCCAGATCGACCTTGCCGACCACCAGCGCCATCAGCCGGTCGCCCCATACTTCATCCGCCAGCGCCGTCACTGCTACGTCGCGCACCCCCGGAAAACGCAGCAATGCCGCCTCGACCGTAGCGGGATGAAGATTGACGCCGCCGCTCACTAACATGTCGTCGCGGCGCCCCACTACATACAGCGTGCCATCCCGGTCGAGACGCCCTAAATCGCCGCTGCTGAACCAGCCGTCGGCAAGACCGTCGCCCGGGATCAGCGCCGGATTGATGTAACCCGCCATCACCGCGTCGCCTCGCACCTGGATGGCGCCGTTGCCGTTCTCGTCGGGCGCGGCAATGCGCACTTCGAATCCCGCCAGCGGCGTTCCCACGCAACCCGACGTCCAGTCCTCGGGCAACGGAAACAAGCTCGCCAACTGCGACGCCGTTTCACTCATCCCGTAAGTCACGCACAACGGCCAGCCGGCCAGCCGGGCGCGAACGGCAATTTCGCCCGACAACGCGGCGCCGCCGATCAGCGCATATTTCAACGTTTCCGGCGGCGGTGCGCCATGAGTTATATCAAGCAGACGCGCCAGCATAGCCGGAACCAGCGAAATATGCGTCACCGCATAGCGCGCCAGATCGTCCCACACCCGCCGGGCATCGAAGCCCTCATGCAGCAACACCGTCGCCCGCGCGGCAGCGCAACGGTAAAGAATCGCCATACCGCCGATATGATAAAGCGGCAGGCAGTCCAGCCACACGTCGCCTTCGTGCAAAGGCAGGCGTTCGCCCGAGGCAGCGACCGCCGCAGCCAGGTTTGCGCCGCTCAGCATCACGCCTTTAGGCTCGCCCTCGCTACCGCTGGTGGCAATGATCAGCTCGACTGCCCACTCGTCACGGCTATTCGCGGCTTGTTCCAGCCACGCCTGAAAATTTGGTGCAGACACGGCGGGATTCGCGGGAAAGAAAGGCTGGCTCCGGTACGCAGCCCGGTAGGCGGAAAATGCCAGCATCTCCGTCGAAGTTGGGAAGAGCGCCGCATCGGCAGCAGGATTGCTGCGACCCTGTTCGTCCAAGGTAGCGTAGGAAATGGTCGCCCCACCGCTGATCAATGCCGTCGCTTGCGGAGCGCGCGCTGCGGCATGGGTTATCCAGGTGGCAAGCCGGTTCAAGGTGCTATTTGATTGCCGAGTGGATGCAGGCGACGCCGAAGGTCAGGTTGCGATAGTCCACCTCGCGAAAACCTGCATTTTCGATCAGTTCGACCATTTCCCGCTGGTGGGGAAAACGCCGGATGGACTCCACCAGGTAGGTGTAGGCCTCGGGTTCGCGGGCGATCCACGCGCCCAGGCGCGGAATCACGGTGAACGAAAAGAAGTTGTAGAAGGGCCGGATCGGCG
>CALMWM010000037.1 GCA_937873435.1 uncultured Gallionellaceae bacterium | reverse complement strand
CCACGGGCCTGTAGCGTCTCTTAACCTGGCGCGCACCTGATCATGCCCAACTTCTGGCTGCGTCCGCTCACCACGTTTGGTTTCATCGGATTGATTTCCCTGCTGTTGTGGGCGACGGCCAACGCCGTTGCGGCCTTGTTTTTCTTCAGCGCGGCACTGCTGCTTTACCTGTTGTTTCACTTGCGTAACCTCAAGGAATTCGCCGACTGGCTGGCGCGGCCGGAAACCAAGAACATCCCGCAAGGCAGCGGCATGTGGGCGCCGCTGTTTTCCCTGCTGTACCAGCAGCAGCGCCGCCAATCCACCAGCGCGACCGATCTGTCCGCCTCGCTGGAGCGCTTCGAGCGTGCCGCCGAGGCCATGCCGGACGGCATCGTGATCCTCAACGACAAGGATCAGATCGAATGGTGCAATGCGGTGGCGGAGGCGCAACTCGGCCTCAACCTGGAGCGCGACCGCGGCCAATGGCTGGCCTATCTGCTACGCCAGGCACAGTTTTCCGACTATCTCGCCGCGCACAATTACCGCGAACCGCTGATCGTCAAATCCCTGCGCACCCGCGACCTCACCCTGTCGGTTCAGATGGTGCCATTCGGCGATGAACAAAAACTCCTGCTGATCCGCGACATCACCCAGATCGAACGGGTCGAAACCATGCGCCGCGACTTCGTCGCCAACGTCTCGCACGAATTGCGCACGCCGCTCACCGTGGTGGGCGGCTTCCTCGAAACGCTGGTGGATGCGGAACAGGTCGACCCCGCTCAAATGCGCCATTACCTGCAACTGATGCTGGAACAGACCACGCGGATGCAGCGCTTGGTGGTAGACCTGCTCACCCTCTCCAAACTGGAAAGCGGCAACGGCGGGCTGCATGAAGGCCCGGTGGATGTGCCGCGCCTGCTCGAAACCCTCAAGCGCGAAGCCCTGTCGTTGAGCGACGGCAAGCATCGCGTCCACCTTGACATCGGCAGCGCGGACGGCCTGCAAGGCAACGAGGACGAACTGCACAGCGCTTTCGGCAATCTCGTCAGCAACGCCATACGCTACACCCCGGAAGAAGGGGAAATCACCCTGAGCTGGGAGAAACACCCGGACGGCGCGGCATTCGCCGTCAGCGACAGCGGCCTGGGCATCGACGCGCAGCATATCCCGCGCCTGACCGAACGTTTTTACCGGGTAGATCGCGGCCGCTCGCGCGAAACCGGCGGCACCGGGCTGGGACTGGCGATCGTCAAGCACATCCTGACGCGCCATCAGGCAAAACTCGAAGTCGAGAGCACTGCGGGCGAAGGCAGCACCTTCCGTGCGGTGTTCCCGAGGCGGAAGGTTATTCAGCTCGGGAAAGAGGCGCCCAGCGCTTCCTGAAAGGCGGCGCGCAGCTTGTCCGCCAGGCCGTCGATTTGCGGCGGCGTCCCGGCGCGCTGCGCATCGCCCCAGATCGGGTTGGGAAAATGCTTGTCGTTGCAAAAGCGCGGGATCACATGCCAGTGCAGGTGCGGCACCACGTTGCCGAGGCTGGCGAGATTGATCTTGTCCGGCGCCATCACCTCGCGCACCGCCTGTTCCGCCGCCAGCACCACCGCCATGAAATGCGGCCGCCCCATCTTGCCGAGGTCGGTCATCTCCTTGACGTGGCGCTTCAAAATCACCCGGCAAAAGCCCGGATAGTCGGCATCGTCCACCAGCACCACGCGGCACAGCTCGTTCTGCCACAGAATTTCGCCGCCGTCGGTTTCACATAGTTCGCAGGTCATTTTTTTCGGATGGAGTGATTATTGGGGATTCAAGACGAGTTCATGCAAGAGGATCATTGTCGAGAACTTCAGTATTTAGCTCTTGGCATTTCTTAGCATTCTTAAATAGGACTGCCAGATAGCAGCCCATGTAGGTTGGGTTAGCGGCCTTATCGCGTAACCCAACAGACCCAAAACATTCAAGACCGGTGTTTAAAGGAATGATTGGGTTTGTTGGGTGCGCTACGCTTCACCCAACCTACATGCTGTCAAGGCACCGCGGACGTGGCGTGGGTGTGGTTCCGGCGCGCATCGTCTTGCAGGTGCCCGGGGCAACAGTTTACCGTGAAAAAGCATTGAAGAACTCTTAGCGTGACGCCTCCCAGATAGATTACGCTACGCTAATTCGCGTACCAAACATCACTCGTGCGATACGATAATATTTTTCGATTTTTAAGGTCATAAAAGCAACCTCGGTCAGGACACGAAAATTGCGCTAAAGCATAGTTGCCCCTGTCGAGGAGGTGTGGTGGTGAATATGTCGAAGGCGAGCACTTATGCAGCGAAATTCAACAGGGTATTCGATTACGTCGATAACCACCTTGATGATGTGTTGTCCTTGGAGCTATTGAGCCAAGTTGCCAATTTTTCGAAATACCACTTCCACCGGCAATTTTCCGAGTTCGCCGGCATTAGCATCTCCAGATATGTCCAGTTGATGCGGCTCAAGCGAGCTTCTTATCGCCTTGTCTTCAATCAGTTTGACAGAATCATCGACATTGCGCTGGATGCCGGTTTCGAAAACCCTGAGTCGTTTTCCCGAGCGTTCAAGAATGCTTTCGGGCAAACGCCTTCTGAATTTCGAAGAAATCCAGCATGGAAACCGTGGAACGAGCGTTATAAGTTCCCAATAAGAGAAAGGAAGCTGAACATGGAAGTCAGAATCGTCGATTGTGAACCGACCAAGGTCGCGCTGCTTGAACATCGCGGCGCACCTGAATTGGTCAATGATACGGCCAGAATATTTATCGAGTGGCGTAAGGCAAGTGGGTTATCCCCCGTCAAATCCAGCAGGACTTTCGGGATCGCCTATGACAATCCCGACACGACTGAGCCGGAGAAATTTCGCTTCGATATTTGCGGCTCGATCACGGAGGACGTGCCGAACAACCCGCAGGGGGTGGTGAACGGAGTGATCCCTGGAGGCCGTTGCGCGGTAGTTCGCCATTTTGGCTCACACGACCGGAAATTGGAGAGCATCTATTTCCTGTATCGGGAATGGTTGCCGGAGAGTGGCGAGGATCTACGCGATTTTCCGCTGTATTTTCATTACCTGAAGCTGATGCCGGAAACCCCTGAGCATGAACTGATCACGGATATCTACTTACCATTGAAATAGGGACACCATTTGGCGCAATCCCTTTCGTGGATTGCGCCAAATGGACTTGAAACAACCCTAAGTCAAGCGTCTACAACAACACCCGCTCGATCCCACCGCTATTCGCCTTGGCGATATAGTCTTCCATCCACGATTCGCCGAGCAGGTGACGCGCCATTTCCACCACGATGTAGTCGGCTTCGATCGGGGCGTCGTCGCGATAGCGGTGCAAGCCTTGCAGGCAGGAGGGGCAGGAGGTCAGCAACTTGATCTTGCCGCCCGCCTCGCCGTGGATTTCCGCTGCGTTCTTGACGATTTCTTCCTGTTTGCGGAAGCGCACCTGGGTCGAAACATCGGGGCGGGTCACCGCCAGCGTGCCGGATTCGCCGCAGCAGCGGTCGGACAGGGTCACCGCGCCGCCAAGCAGGTCGTTCGCCACCTTGAGCGGCGCGTAGGTTTTCATCGGCGTGTGGCAGGGATCGTGGTACAGGTATTTATTTCCTGCTTCCAGCTTGTAGCCTTTCTCCATCAGGTATTCGTGGATGTCGAGCAGCCGGCAGCCGGGGAAGATCTTGTCGAACTGGTATTTCAGCAACTGGTCCATGCAGGTGCCGCAGGACACGATCACGGTCTTGATGTCGAGATAGTTGAGGGTGTTGGCAACGCGGTGGAACAGCACGCGGTTCTGCGTGATGATGCTCTGCCCCTTGCTCTCGTAACCGGCGGAAGTCTGCGGATAGCCGCAGCACAGATAGCCGGGCGGCAGCACGGTCTGCGCGCCGGCCTCGTAGAGCATCGCCTGGGTGGCCAGGCCGACCTGGGAAAACAGCCGTTCCGAGCCGCAGCCGGGGAAATAGAACACCGCG
>CALMWM010000036.1 GCA_937873435.1 uncultured Gallionellaceae bacterium | reverse complement strand
GTATCGGTGGGGGAGATCTGGAACATCATGCGGGTGATTTCGATTCCCTTCGCGGTGTTCGCCGTGACGGTCTGGTACTGGACCGGCAAGGAGGCAGACGAAGCAGCGGCGCAGAAGAAAAGCTTGGGTACGCTGCTGGTCGAGAAATTCCCGGTATTCGTGATCGGCTTCATGGTGATGGTGTTACTTACCAGCCTGGGGGCGTTCGGCGAGGTCGGCATCAAGGGCGGGCCGCCTGCCTCCGAAACCATCAAGATGCTGCGCCTGTGGATGACCTGGATATTCGGTTTCGGCCTGGTGGGCTTGGGCGGCTACATCGATTTCAAGGAACTCAAGCAAGCCGGCGGCACCCCGCTCAAGATCGGCTTGATCGTCGGCACGACCAAATACCTGTTGGCATTGCTCGTGGTGATCCTGATCAAGGATTACCTGATCGCTATCTAAGGGAGAACAATCATGGCTGAAGAACAGAAAACCGGCAGCGAAACCCTCGGCAGCGTCGGCGGCAAAGGCAAAATGACCTTGTTCAAGGATGACCGGGCCGAGGATATCGGCGCGATCATCCTGAGCACCATCGTCATTGCCCTCGTCATCTTGCTGACGATGAAATAAGGTGTTCGGACGTATCCTGGTCGCCGTGGACGGCTCAGAAGCCAGCACGGAAGCCTTGAACTACGCCGTCAATCTCGCCCGTCAGAGCAGCGCCGCCCTGACGGGCGTTTTCGTGGTGGACGGCGGCTGGCCGGATTTCATCGGCAACGACTGGCAATCCGCCAAGGGCGCACGCCAGGGCTTTCTCGATTACATCCACCGCGAGCAGGAAGAGCAGGCGCAAGCCGCGCAACGCCAGTTCGAGGAGGCTGCTTCCGGTCTTGCCGAGGTGAATTTTTCCGTCCTCGGCGGAGATCCCACCGAAATTCTGGTCAAGCTCTCCAACGACGACGACACCGGCTTGCTGGTAAGCAGCCGCCGGGTATTCCAGGTGAGCGGCCGGCCCAGTCTTAAAGCGTTAGCCAAAACCCTTGCTCAGAAAGCGACACGTCCTCTGCTTCTTCTTTCATGATGCTTCGTCGGCTGGCGCTTAACGTCTCCTGCAAAAATATGCCGAAACATCATGAATGTTGCAGCATAACCCGGCTTGACAAATAAATAGTGGTAACTACAATCTGCTTTCACCAATCCTTACGGTTTGTTTACGGAATGTCTGTTTGGTCTTCATGTTCAATAGAAAAGAATTAGCAGCACTTTCCCTTGCTCTATGCAACCTGTCATGTGCGGCTCCTGAGCAATGATGGGCATTTCCGTGTTGGATACCAAGAAAATTGTCTATGAGTCGGTAGATTGCATTATTCGCGAACTATTCCCGGAGAAATACGATTCCCTCTGCCACGTTTACGCCGTAGTCGGTGCCAATGTTTCAAGCATTCTCTTGAAGAAGGATTACAGGCCGGTTGCCGGCTTGGCTGTGATCGATGCCGGTGGCGGAAATTTCTTTAAATTGATTGATAACTGGGCTTTCTATGGCGATATAGGCGGCGCTTATCATTGTTGGATAGAATCCGGCACGAATAGCCTACTCGAAAAGGAATTGATCGATTTTACTTACAAGCATAATCCCGATTATGCTCGAAAAAACGGCATGATCTGGCGCAAGAAAAAAACGCCGGACTATCTATGGGGTCTTTACAAGGAACTGGTAATCGCCGGAAATCATGAGGCTCTGCCGCAGACATTCCCTCATGGCAAAGTCTGGTTTCGCGAAACATTGGCTGGCTCGAACTGGCTATCGAAACATGTAGAACAATACTCGGAAGAGTATGTGAGAATGACTTCCATTGCTTTGAAACATGCCACTATTTCGATGGAAAACATAGCCTGAATTCCAACGATGTTGGTCACGCTTCCGTTGGCCTAATCCACAAACAGGCTTTTCTGATTCTTGTTTTCAAAGCAAGTCCGGCTTGCCACATCACTTCCTCACTGACGGCCGCAGCGCCATTTTGCGGCGAGGCCGCCGTCACGGCAATGGGGTCTTCGACGTGTCTCCGTAGCGTTATCGATAGTCCAATTTAGTAACTGTCGACGATTACCACTTCATCCATCGACAACTGCCCGCCGCGCGGATAGGCCTCCTTGATACCCTTGCCGATAGCCACGAACATCGCGATCGCGTGATCCGGCGGCAGGTTGATCAGCTTGCCCACCGCGTCGAAGTCGAAGCCGTCCATCGGGCAAGATTCGTAGCCCATCTCCCGCGCCGCCAGCATCAGCGTCATCGCCGCGATGCCGCAGGAACGCATCGCCTCGTCGCGCTGTACCTGCTCACGGCCCTGGTAATACTGGCCGATTGCCGGGACGAGATAATCCCGCACCGGCTGCGCCGCATTGCGCCAGTAACGCGACGGTTCCTTTTCCCACGCTTTGAGGTCGGCGGTGAGCACCACCAGCAGCGAGGCATCGGTCACCTGCGCCTGATCCCAGGCGACTTTGCGGATTTCCCGGCGCAGTGCCTGGTCGCGCGCCAGCACGAAACGCCAGTTCTGGATGTTGAAGGCGGTCGGCGAAAGCATCGCGAGCGCCATCAATTGTACGATTTCGGCTTCGCCGATGCGGTGCTCCGGGTCGAATGCCTTGACGGCGCGGCGGGTTTCTATGGCCAGACTTACATTCATGATGTTTTTCTCCTGTGAAAATTGACGTGCGTTACGAGGTTTCGGCGTTACAGGATTTTGCCCTGAATGAAACGGAATTCCTGGGTTTTCCCGTGGTAGCCCCAGGCATCGCCGCGCACTTCGTGGATAACGATATAGCTGGTCGGATGAAGATTTCCGAGCAGCGCTGCGGCGGCGCTGAAAACATGCGACACGTAGGCGGCCTTCTCGTCCTTGGTATTGGTGCCTTCGGTCACCTTGATGTCGAGAAAGAAGGTGATGAGGTTCTGGTCGGCCAGCGAGTCGCCGCCGATGAACCATTGTCCGGGCGGGACGTATTCGACCGCGACGGAAGTAAGCTCGCGCTTCTTGTGCAGGATCGAGGCGGTCAGTTCGGTCAGCCGCGCGGCGATTGCGGCGCTGGTTTCCGCCGACGGGGCGGCGGACAGTTTGACGTTCAGGTAAGGCATGGGTATCTCCTTGGCGTCTCTCCGAGCTACGCGTCGCGCTCGATCTTGAAAGTGTTGAACACAATGTCCGCCGCCATGTTGCGCGCGCCGTGGACGACCGCGTCGAGAATATCGCTCTCGCTCCAACCCAGCGCTTTCAGCTTGTCGATGTCGGTGGCGCCGGCTTCCAGCGGCGTGCGCGTGGCCTTCAGTACGAACAGCAGCATCGCCTTGTCCCTGTCGTCGAGCGGAGCCTCCGCGGGATCGCGCCTGGCGGCGGCGAGCTGTTCCGGGCTGAACCCGGCGCGCTCGATCAGCATCGCGGCGTTGAGGTCGATGCAGTAATCGCAGCGGTTGTCCTGCGACACCAGCATCCGTGTCAGCGCCAGCAACGGAAAACTCAGGGTAGGATGTTTCATGAAGTAGGCCGTTTGCTGCCACTGGGTTTCCAGCAGGGCAGGGCTGACGCTGTACATCTGGAAAGCGTTGGGAACGCGTCCCATGATGGCTTCGGACTGGCGGTAAACCTCGGCCACCTGGCCTTGGGCTTGCGAAGGTTCTACGGTTTGGATCAACGGCATGGCAGTTCTCCTTGAGTAAATACCGACCAGTCGGTATGGTTTGATGGTAAAAAAACTGTTAAAAATCGGTGAATCCTTGCGGCATTATCGAGAAATAAGCACTTCGTTGAACTGAACGACGGGTTCGATATCCGTGTAGTTCGCCATGTCGCCTTGCAGAGCGGGTGCGTGAGGCATGAAGGCTTCCAGAAAATCTTCAACCGAGTTGAACAGATAATGGCACATCGCTACGTATGCCGGTTTCGAACCGGGTTGCGGGCCGCCCAGTCCCTGCTCGACCGATACCCCCTTGAATCCCGGGTGGACGCTCAGCAGCTCGATGGATGTTGGCATGTGGACATCCACGTAGTAGCGCAAATCGAAGCGGGCGTCCTGAAGATTCGGGTAAAGAATGCTGATTTTGGTCATCGTAGCCTCGCTGGCAAAGGTCGGGGATCGAAAGGGCTGCTAGCTGTTGCGCAAACTGCGGATGTAGGCTTGCAGCTGGCGGCTGCACACTTGCAGCGCCTCCGGGGATTGCAGGCTTTTCGCGGTGCCGATGCAGCCTTCCCAGGCAGAAAAGATGAACAGCGCGGTCTCCCCGCAATCCACGTCGGCGCGCAACTCGCCTTGCGCCTGCGCCTTCCGCAAGGCGGCTTCCATGGCATCGCGCCAGGCGTTCATCACGCCGCACAGACGGCTGCGGAATTCGGCGTCTACGGGGCTCATTTCCTGCATCAGGTTGTTGAGGGGGCAGCCCAGCGTCACCAGTTCGTCGGCGCGTTCGGGCATGGACTCCAGGAAACCCAACAGGGTATCGAGCGGTTTGTCGCTTTGGTGCAGCGGAAGGTAATAGCGCGTTTCCAGGCGCTGCCGGATGACTTCGTCCACCACCGCCAGCCCCAAGGCCTGCTTGGTCGGAAAGTGATGGTATAGCGCGCCCTTGGTCAGCCCGGTGCTGGCCAGGATGTTGGCGATGCTCGCCGCCTGGAAGCCGCTGCGGTGGATTTCGCAGAACGCCGCTTCGAGAACTTTGTCGCGCGTGGTGTCGGGTTGTTTGATTGACATGGAAAGATTAGATACCGACCGGTATGGATGCGTCAAGCGTTTTTTTATTCGGCGCTATCTTCCGGTAAAAAAATCTGTAGCAACTCATTCAGGAATTTGCGCCCCAGTTCGGTGGGGCGAATGTTCGTCGCGTCGCGTGCAATCAGCCCGCGCCGTTCGGCTTCCTGCAAAGCGGTTTCGACGCTGCTCAGCGGCAGGCCGGTGGATGGGGTGAACAGCCGGGGATCGAAGCCCGCGCTGAGGCGCAAGGCGTTCATCATGAATTCGAAGCTGCGGTCTGCCGGCGCCACCTCGTGCTGTTCCGGTTGCTGCCCGGCTGCCACGGCAACGAGATAGTCCTGCGGCGAGCGCGGTTTCGCCTGGCGCAGGATGCGGTCGT
>CALMWM010000035.1 GCA_937873435.1 uncultured Gallionellaceae bacterium | reverse complement strand
TGGCGCGCGTCGGCGCAGCAGCGCTTTGCAGGGCTTTGCCTAGCGTGGTGCTGGTAACGCGCTCACCCACGCGCAGGTTGGCTGTCACGGCGCTGTTCGGCGCGATCTTGTCGCGGTTCCTGATGGTGTAGGTGCTGGCGTATTCGCCTTTGTTCACCTCAGGCAAAAAGATCTTGCCCTTTACGCCGTGGATGGAAATATCCGCTTTGCCGCCGGGGGTACCGAATAGTACAAAGTGCAAATCGTTCCCGCCGCTCAAGTCGGCAACCGGCTCGACATCGAAGCGCGTTATGCTTGGCTGCGAACCCGCCATGGCTTTGTCGCTGTGGTAACCGACACCGACCTGCAGGGATTCGTTCAGAACCGCGCTGGTGACCTGGTTGCCAACGCGCAGGTTGGCGGTTACCGGGCTGCGCGCTTCGATCTTGTCGCGGCTGCTGATCGTGTAGGTGCCTTCGTACTGGCCGGCTTCGACTTCAACCAGGGTCAGATTTCGTACCGCACCGGCAATGCGCAAGGTGGCTTGACCGCCTGGCGTGCCGTAGAGGTCGAAATTGAGTTCGGCCCCGGGGATCAGCCGACTGACTTCATCGACATTGAAGCCTTCGATGCGCGGGGTAGCCTGGGATTGCTTGTACTGTTGCGCGTGCGCCTGGACGGGCAGCAGTGTCAGCGGCAGCAGTGCTGACAGAGCGAGCATACCGGCAAAAAGTTTCTGCGTGATTTTCATGCGTTCCTCCGCTTCGTGGATGCGATCAATTCGAATGAATTCATCGATATTTCCTGTGGATCGGGTAGCAACATCGCCCGACCCGGCAAACCGCTCGTCATTACGTCGCGCTACTTCTTGTCGCCCTTCGCCGCGTCCTGAATGCGGTCGCCGGCCTTTTCGATCTGCTGCCCGGCCTTCTCGACCGTCTTGTCGAGTTCCTTGCCGGCGCGTTCCGCCGGGCCTTCCTGTTTCTGGCAACCGGAGATTGCCGCAAGCAACGCGCTTGCGATCAGGGTTGCGCCTAGGGTTTTGCCAAGTTTCATTATTTATATCTCCTGTTTGTTCCCGATTTCGCAGCGAGAAATGCCGGAACAGCCATTCTTGCTGCGCGATTGCGGAAAAGATCAACCGCAACGCGCCGGCCTGAGGGGGGGCATCGCAGGTCGATCGTCATTATTTGATTTCGTGGCCGATGATGCCGCCGACGGCGGCACCGCCGACGGTTCCGACCGCGCTGCCCCCTGTAAGAATGGCGCCTCCGACCGCACCAGCGGTGGCACCGATGGCGGTGTTCTTGTCGTGCGCCGACATGCCGGCACAACCGCCCAAGCCGAGCAGCATGGTTGCAGCAACTGCACTGAGCGCGAATTTATGCATCGTATTCATAGTATGGCCTCTTTCTCTAAAGTTATGTTTCTTAAAGTTATGCTTCTGGTGCTACGTCAATATGCGTTTTACGGCCTGCCGAAGCGTGCTTTTGCCTGATCCAGGCAAAACACCTTGTCGCTCCCCGAATAGGTTTCGCACTTTTTCTTCTCCTCCGCGTACTGGGACTCAAGCGTGCTTGCTACGGCAGCCTTGCGGGCTTCAACAGCCTTGTTCCCGCCAGCCCTGTAATCATTTTTCGGTATGTTTTCCGCCAGCGCCCCGGTGCTGAAGGCGCAGCCAAGCGCAAGCGCGACCATGTTTAACTTGAGTTTTTTCACTATCGCCCCCTAATAAGTAGTGAGCTTGGGTGCAATGCATCGGCAGGCCATATCGGGCAAACACTTCATTTTTGCCAAGAGCTAGGCATTCAACCATCGCGTTTGCCACGGCGCTGACATTACACCCATGATGGCTCCGATGAATTCAGGTTATGGCGTTCGCCATTCTCCGTCTGTCTGCTGCCGCACATAGCCGGCAATTGAGCGGTTCAAGAAATTTCGCGCTGTTGCTCATTTCCGGGGATGAGCACCATCTGCGGCGACGGCTGCCCTTGAGCTGCTTCCCTCACCTCGTCTGGCGATACGCTTTAGCGCTTCACACAGCGCTACTATGAAAACTGCTCTCATTGGATTCCATTGTTGCCAACAGGGCTCAAAATACTGATGGTTTATTTCAGGAGGACTATATGCTGGTGACATTCACCACTACTGCCTATGCCAATATCACCCTGTTTGGGGATGTCGCGCTCGCATTGCTGAAAATGATGGGACATAGCGGAACCGTACCCGGAGCCATTCTGGCGGAAGATGTCCCTGCGGCGCTGAGCCGCTTGACAGCAGCTATCTATCAGGGAAAGGCTGCGCCGCCGGTTGAGGATAAGGATGCGGACGAGCAGGCGGTGAGTATCGCGCATCGCGGGCGGCCTTTGATTGAACTGCTTACCGCCGCCGCAAAGGAAGGCAGTAACGTCATGTGGGATAAATCGTCGATTTTGAGTTAAAGAGGAAACATCATGAAAAAAATGGAACAGATGGAATTGGAAGGTCATCGCAGTGAAATCATCGCCGACGTGGAAAGTCTGGTCAGGAAATATCGTGCCATATTCGATTGGGATGTGCCGGAGGTCGACCAAAAGCTTGCGGATAAACTGATTCTGGGGGAAATCCGCAAGTCGCTGGAGGATATCGAAAAGGAATTGCTGGGCTAACGCGAGAAAGGCCTGCGCTCCTCACCGCCAATCCTGCAACGACAGGCCGGCGCCTATGCTGGTCTGATTGTGATTGTAGTCGATCAGGCTTTCGCCGTAGCCGCTGAAAACCTGCACATAGCCCTTGAGCGCATGTGAAATCGGGAAACCCCAGCTCAGTTGCAAAGCACCGTGCCCTCCGCTGGGGCTATAGTGGCCCAGGGCCGAATAGACATTCTCGCCGTGCCGGTAGTTGACCGATATGTCGCCATTGCCCATATAACGGGCGATGTCCGGGTTGTCGTCGTTCTCGCTGCTTTCATGCAGACGCAGCCAGGGGCGAAGGAACAGGGTGAAATTATCGCGTTCCAGGCCGAATTGGGCATAGACCCGGTTCCAACTGCGCGAAAGCGGCAGTCCGTAACCATTCGACTGATGCACCAGCCCAAGATTCAGCATACGCCAGCGTATCCCCGGTAGATCGACATCGGTGCGCATGGAAAAAATCACCTCGGGTTCGTAATTGGTTTCGCGGAATGGCGACGAAACTTGCTGGCTATAGAGCAGCCAGTGCGATTGCTGCGTATAAGCGAACCACAGGCTGCCATTGTCGCCGAGGATGTCCTCCCAGAGCTTGGTCTTGAAGCTCAGTTGATACTTCATTTCGCTATGGCTAGCCGGTATGGGCGAAAGCGCGGAATGATCCGGCAAGGGAGAAGTCGGTGAGCGATTAGGGTTGTTGCTGTAGTGGATAGGCAGGATATAGACCGGTTTGTGTTCGCGGAAACGGAAGGTTCCTTTTTTCGACCTCTCATCCAACTCCCAGTTCTTGCCCATGAAAGAGTCCGCCATGACCGCGCTGTCAGGCAGCCGCCCGGTGTTCATCTGATCCGGAACAGCGGCCGGCGTCACAAAGCGTGCGGCGGCTTGGTCGTAGCAGGCAAGTCGTTCCGCGTCTGGGACGATGACCGCACATTTCGTGTAATCGGCCCCAATGGTCAGCTGCGGCAACATGCCGGACAGGAACAGCATGACGCTAGCCAGTTTTACCGTGTATTCTCCGCGCCGCGTTATAGGGGAGAAGCCCGACCGGGCAGGGGTGTGTCGTGCATAGAATCTTCCATAGGACATGAATTTCAGAAAGCGTACTAAAAATATATCCAGGAATACACAGGGTACGCCGGGATGTTCGTCGCGCCAAAAGCCTAGCGATTGCGCCCGTGGTCGCGGTTATACCAACTATCCTGCACAAACAAGGCCCGCTCGCCGCAGGCGCCGTGTTCACGGCAACGCTTGCGCCAATTCTTGGCATGGCCCGGCGCGGTACGCGCAGATAGATCGGCGGGCTATCCATCGCTACCCGCTCGATGACCATTGGCCGGCGATAGATCACTTGCGGCTGCGGATATCCCTCAACTCAAAACCCGTTTATCCAAGATTTGAGATGTTCCCCACAGTGCAGGCGTGCGCGCGGAGCCTGGCCGGTTTGCGCGCAGCCCTGCAAACCAGGGGATTATTTACCGTAGTGCATCTTTGCTTCGTTCGCACAAAGCTCCTTGGCGTTGCCGGACAGGGCATCGCATTTTTCCTTGGCCACGGAATAATCCGCGTCGCGTTTGTCCATCGCGGCGTCCTGGCGTGCTTCGCTGCCTTTTTCCTGGGCCTTCATGCGTGCCGCAGAGGTTTCCTCCTTGGCGGTCGCATTGGCTTGCGAGGTTTTCAACAGCGCCTTGGCGTCGGATTTGGCGCGCACCAGGGCGGCTTTCGCTTCTTTCACGCAGACATCTTCGACGTTGCCGGCCTTGTCATCGCATTTTTCTTTGGACACCGAGTAATTTGCTTCCGCCTTGGCGACGCTGACTTTGTAGTCCGCCTTGGCAGAAGGTTGGTAGCGCGCATCGAGTTCGCTTTTCGCGACATTTTCCTTGCCTTTCGCTTCGGCTATGCAGACATCCTTGGCGTTGTCGGCGAATGATCCGCAATTCGTCCTGGCGGACTTGTATTCGGCCTCGATGCTTTTCTCGGCAGCCTTGTATTCGCTCTTTGGCATGTTTTGTGCGATGGCGCCAACGCTATACGCAAGACTGATTGCCAGCATGATCGAACTGATTTCGATTTTATTCATAATAATGATTCCTTGTGGGGGTGTAATAGAGCGAAGCGATAAGGGCGGCGATGTTCGCGCGCCCCAATACATCGCGTGGCTTAATGCTGATCTTTTTGGCGAGCTTGCCATTCGGAAATCTGTTTTTCAGTTTCGTCTTTGGTGATGCCGTAGGCTTCCTGAATCTTGCCGGAAAGGTGTTCGTGTTTACCTGCGATGACATCCAGCTGATCGTCGGTAAGCTTGCCCCACTGTTCCTTGACGTTGCCCTTGAGTTGTTTCCAATTTCCTTCGATACGATCCCAGTTCATGATGGTCTCCTTGGTGTGAGTTGGACTGTCGCGACTGGCCGCTGAGCACGGATTGCGTTGCCTGCCAGTCTCGATGAGATGCAGTTTATGGCGAGAGCCTGGCCGCGTCTGTGCGCTGTCGTACCAACGACAAACCCTGCCGGAGCAGGGTTTGTCTGGGGCATGGCGGATTTCAATGTCTTAGCGGTTGTTGCCATGACCATGATCGTTGCCGTGGCCGCGATCATAGCCTTGACGGTCGTTTCTCTCGTTTCCGCGCCGGTCATCCCTGCGCTCGTCCTGGCGCTCTCGGTGTTGTTCCTGGTAACGCGGAACAAACTCGCGGTTGTACCAGCTGTCTTGCACAAAAAAGACCCGCTCGCCGCAGGCGCCGTATTCATGGCAGTGCTTGCGCCAATTCTTGGCGTGGCCCGGCGGTACGCGCAGATAGATCGGCGGGCGATCCATCGGCACCCGCTCGATGAATCTGGGCTGGCGATAGATCACTTGCGGCGGCGGGTAGTCGCCGATGTCGAGCCGGCCATAAAAGCCGGGTTGGCCGATGCTGAGCGAGACCCCAACGTCGGCGGCAAGTGCCAAGGGGGCTACGGTGGCAGCGGCTAGCGCCACTGCGATCAGATAACGTTTCATGTCGAATCTCCTGTTGCTAGTGTTTCAGAAACCAAAGGCCGACCAAAGATTAATCTGGTCGACCCTTGGTTTTAACGACTATTTCAGTCGAGGTCGGTGACTACTTCTTTACCGGTGCCTGAATGTTCACTTCCACTACCACGCGGCGGTTGGGTTGCAGGCATTCAACCAGCTTGCGGTTCTTGCCGTTGGCCTTGCCTTTCATCTCGTCGCAGGCAGCAACCGGCTCGGATTCGCCCTTGGCGGCTGTTTCAATACGCTTGCCTTCAATGCCTTGCCCAACCAGGTAAGTCTTCACCGCATCCGCACGGTGCTGGGAAAGTTTCTGGTTGTATGCATTGCTGCCGATGCGGTCGGCGTGGCCTGTTACCAGTACCCCTTCGACTTGCGGATTTTCCTTCATTTTGCCGACGATTTCACTGTCCAGCTTTTTCTTGCCCTCGGCACGTATCACCGATTTGTTGAAGTCGAACAGTGTTTCGGCTTGCAGGCTGACGGGGAAAAACGCAGGTTTATCCGGGCCGGCCTCGGGAGCCGGAGCCGGTGCAGCGGCCGGCGTCATGGCTTCTGCCATTTTCGGCTGATCTTTCTTTACCAGATCCGGGTCGCATTCCGCAATCGACATGGCCGGCGTCCAGTAGCCGGTTCTCCAGCACTCGTCGTAGTTGTTCTTGACCACGTTGCCGCGGGTATCGGTCAAATAGCCTTCCTTGTTGTTTTCATCTGCGACGGCAATGCCGGCCAGGGTTAAAAAAGAAGCCACGGCAAGTGTATTAAGAATAATTTGTGAGGTTTTCATGTTGTTTTCCTATTTCGTGGTCTGAAATCATAATCCGGCGTCCAGCGGGCCGCCGGCAGTGACTTTGCTTGTCAGTAGCGGGATACAAGGCCGTTCTCGACAGGGCGTGGTCACCGGAGGGTGGCGTGACAGAATGGTTCGTCAGCACCATTGGCACAGAATAAGCAAAGGCGACGACGGATTCCGTGCGCTAACGAACATAGCGCGGCATTATTTGTGAAACTTGGCCAAGTAGTCAGTCTTGCTGAATTTACGTGATGTAGGAGCGACCTCCTGGACGCGAGCCACGGAATTCGCGACCAGGAGGTCGCTCCTACGTGCCGTCGTTTCATGTTGACTGACTACTAGCGAGGAAATGGCGTGAGAATTTGTTGGGAATAGCGTGCGGTCAACACGGCCATTTACGTTTCATGCGCGTGAGTAATGCCGCGCATGATCTCGGAAACATCCCTGCCTACGCCTCGATAGCCGGTAAAGCGGCCGGAAGTGTCGAACATCGGCTCCCCGCTGACCTGGAAATATTGCTGAGCGCCATCGGCGTTGACCCGACTGTAGACGAAATCCAGGAATGGCTGCCGCGCCGCCAAATTCGCTTCGAGCGCCGCGCGCTCGGCGGCATTCCAGCGCGCAACGGGTATTTCCTGGGTTGCTCCGGGCAAGATTTCGACTTGGGGGGGGAGCATCTCCAGTACCGGGCCGTAAATCTTGGTGAAATGTCCGTATTCATCCTGCTCCCAGTACCAGTCGGATGCCAATTCCGTTAAACGGCGAAAGCGTGCTTCGCTTTCGCGCAGTTCAGCCGTGCGTTCCAGCACGGTTTGCTCAAGTTCCTGGTTGTAATGTTCGAGTCGTTTGTACAGCAAGCGCACTTCCAGC